>JAFOMB010000098.1 GCA_017419065.1 Erysipelotrichaceae bacterium
CCCTGATCTCAGGACTCGATATCGTCAGATCCTTCCTCGATATCCTGTTTAACTGAACCTTGGATGGAGGATCTTCACGATCTTTCCGTCAGATACATAGACTCTGGTGATGCGGTCGGAGATGTCCGTATAGAGTTCATAAGGAATGGTGCCGTTTTCCGCGGCCCTTTTTCTTACGTCGATATGCGGACCCAGGAGCTCGGCTTTCTCGCCAGTCTCATAAGGCCGGCTGACCTTCACCATCATCTGGTCCATACAGACGCTGCCTGCGATAATACCGTATTCGCCGCCGATGTAGACTTCCCTGCCCGTGTTGTTTCTGAGGAAGCCGTCAGCGTAGCCGATCGGGAGGGTGATGATGTAGTCGTCATCGGAAGTGAAGTGGCCGCCATAGGAGACCTTCTCTCCTTTTGGGACTTTCTTGCAGTCGACGACCTGGGAGTACAGGGAAAGACAGGGCTCGAGTTTCGATTCATAGGAGCTCAGCCCCAGTAAAGCCAGTCCCGGGCGGCAGTGTGTGCACAGGTCTTCCCCAAAGTGCACGGTACCGTCGCTGTTGGCGATATGGACGTATTCAAAAGGATAGTTCAAAGAGAGAACGGTCTCTTTGAAGAGTTCATACTGCTTCTCCGTCACCTCTTCATTATCATCCGAGGACGTGTAATGACTCATGATGCCCTTCACGTCAGCGCCGCATTCCAGTAACATGTCTAATACTTCCTTCGCTTCGAAAGGACGTACCCCGATGCGGTTCATGCCGGTGTTGAGTTTCAAATGGACTTTGATCCCCTTCAGGAGATCTCTGTTCTTAGAAACATATTCCTTAGAGACTGTGACGATCGAAAGACCGTTTTCCCTGACAGTCTGCAGATCTTCCCGGTCGGTATAGCCGAGTATCAGGATATCGCAGCCGATATGATTGTGTCTCAGATGCATGGCTTCATCGATACTGGAGACAGCCAGCATCTCCACGCCTTCCTCGATGAGGATCTCAGAAGCTCTGACATCCCCTATTCCGTAGGCATTGGCTTTGACGACGCCGATCAGCTTCTTTCCGCTGATCTGCTGAAGGTATCGTATATTATGACGGTATTTGTCTTCGTCGATCTCAAGATAACTGCGTAAGTACATATTTATTACCTCACAACCATTCTACATCATATGAAGGATCAGGTACTCATGAATGGCACGGATGAGAATCCTGCTATTCTTTTCTCTTCTTCGCCGCTTTGAAAGCATCGACTTCCTTCCTTGTATTCTCATTCATATTCCACAGGAACCTGAACGAAGCCCAGGATCCCAGGACCAGGATGCCCGGAAGCAGAGAGCACAGTGTCTTGATGCCGCTGATCGCTGCCGGTGACTGGACAGATGACGCACCGTTATAGCCGATCATTCCCAGCAGGAACATCGCTGCCGAGTTTCCGATCGTCTGTCCGACTCTTCTGCTCAGGTTGAAGGTGCCGTAAATGGATCCCTCTGTCCTCTTTCCGGTGATCATTTCATTATAGTCGATGGCCTCTCCGACCAGTCCCCACTGCATATAGATGGAGATGAAGGCAAAACCCATGGCGATATTGGATGTGATGGCATAGACCCAGGGATTCATATCAAACAGCATCAGTCCGGCAAACAGGCCGATGTAGATCACACAGCTGATCAGCAGACCGAAACGTATGAATCTCTCCAAGCCTATCTTCCTGGCGGCTGTCGGTCCCAGAATGAAGATCAGCAGCATCGGAGGAGCGCTCAGCAGAGTGCCGTAGGAGGCAATAGAGATATCTCCCAGGACATCGGAATACATGTAGTTGCTGAGGGTATTGCCGACATACTGCATCATGCAGATGAAGAGGCCGTGCACACACAGCGCCACGAAAGGCCTGTTGACCCTGATGACTTCCAGGATATCCGTCACTTTGATGTTGTCGCTGCCGGTATCCGTTCCTGTCTCGATCCTCTCTTCCGTCCAGAAGTAGTGTCCCATGCACATCGCCAGTCCGATGAGAGCACAGATCCCGGCCCCGATCGCATAGCCTAAAGCATTGCTTTCGCCGAATCTCTTTAAAAACAGCGGCATGATAAACAGGGAGAGCAGCGTCGCAGCGGCAGAGCCGATACCTCTGGCAGAAGAAAGAGAAGCCCTTTCTTCATCGGTATCCGCCATGGCGGACAGCAGAGAACCCATCGGGATGTTGAACATCGTATAGGATCCTTCGTAGATGATCTTCAATCCAAACAGAAGACACAGTCTCGCCATGCCTTCAAAGAAGCTCGGTACCGACCAGAGAGCGATGAAAGAGATGCATAACAGCGGTGTCGCCCGTAATATCCAGGGACGGAATTTGCCCAGCCTGTTCGTATTCTTTGCGTAGGACTTATCGATGAAGGCACCCATCAAAGGATCATTGATGAAGTCCCAGATGTTCCATATCAGCAGCAGTACCGCGATCTTCGTGGCCGGGATACCCAGGGCATCCGTACAGTACATGGAAAAGGTAGAACCCATGAGTGCAAAGGTCATGACGCCTCCGGCATCTCCCAGTCCGTATCCGATCTTGTGTTTCAGTGTCAGTCCGTTTTTCTTCTCACTCATATCCATTCCCTCTTATTCTTCTGTAAACCATACCGGTAAGTCGTGTATCGTACAGGTCACTTTGACATCGCTGTCTCCCGGAAGGAGGTTCCCTTCTCCCCGCAGCCGGAAACCGGAAACGCTCTTCGGCAGATGTATGATCCTTTCATCTATTCCCTCGTCGAACAGTGGACATGCCAGGATCTTTTCGCCGCACATATAGTTATCGGAATTCCGGTCATAGTCTTCATCTCTTAAGAAGACCGGTGTGACCAGAGGCGTATTGTTTTGGATGCATCTCTTCATCTCTTTACTTAGATACGGAATGAGACTGTCTCTGAGATTGAAGAGTTTCTTTACCGTTTCTTTCTCTTCCGGATAGAGCCACGGCATCGTCGATTCTTCGTCCGGTTTCCAGGAGTGAAGTACGAATCTCGGCAGGAATACGCCGTACTGCAGCCAGCGAAGGAAGAGTTCCCTGGAAGGCCTCGGTCCGGCGAAACCGCCGATGTCCGGTCCGAAGAAGCAGAAGCCCGATAAGGACATCGTCATGGCCTGATAGTGGTTGTACCGCAGGTCTTTGAAGTCTGTATAGTTGTCTCCTGTCCAGGTCGTCGCGATAGCCTGAGAACCGGCTATGGCACAGCGCGTCACATTGAACGGCGTCTCATTCGCTTCCTTCGAAGCTTCCCTGCTGGCTTTCGCCATCAGATAGGAGAACAGCGGCTTGATGAGCCTGGCCGGGATCTCTTTAGAGAATCCACGCGCATAGACCTCTCTATCATGGATGTCGTATTCGTTGTTGTCGTTCCAGATATCCGTATAGCCATTGCTTACCAGCTGCGTCTTTACATAGTGTTTCCAGAGATCATAGGCTCTCGGGTCGGTAAAGTCCAGATAGGAGGCATTTCCTCCCCAGAACGGGAACTTGGCAGGACTGCCGTCTCTATAGTGGAGAAAGAGCCCCTCTTTGGCGAGAGTGTCATAGAGCGGATGATCGTCCAGGAAGGCAGGTTTGATATTGGGAATGAGTTTCAGTCCTTTAGTGCCGAAGTATTCGGACAATCCCTTCGGGTCCGGGATCTTATCTGTGTTCCAGTGGAAGACATATCTCTTCTCGCCGATCTGGGTATAGCCGCTGGAAAGATAGAAGCCTCCGGCATGGATGCCGTATTCTTCACACTTATCTATAAATGATCTCAGTCTTTCATCCGCATCAGGCGCATCGGTATATTCCATCGTCGAACCGCAGTACCGGAAAGCCCAGTCCGGTACTTCTGCGACCCCTCCGGTCATATCGATGAAGCGGCTGATGATCTCCTTCACACTTCCAAACAGGATATAGAAGATCATGTTGTCTTCTTCGTAATGAATGGAATTGAAGGCTTCATAGTAATTGTCATGTTCTCTTCCGAAATCGATCTCTCCTTCGGAATAGGTGTCATAATACATCCCATAGGATCCGGCGCTGTTTTCGCAGATATAGAACGGAAGATACTTATAAAGCGGGTCGCTGTATTCCGCTCTGAAACCCATGGAGTCATTCGTATCCAGCTTGAAGCGCTGATGGTTCTTATTGACTCTTCCGGACTTGTCTCCCAGCCCGTAGATCTTCTGATCCTCTTCTCTTCTCGTGTAATGGACAGAGCCTTCTCCCAGTTCTCCGTCAAAGTTGTAGGCTAAGCCGTTTCGGTCCTGATAGAGGATCCCTTTTTCATTGGAAACGGTGATGCGGAAGTTCTTCTTCTCGATCTGTACGCTGTGATGGCAATGGCGAAAAGAGATGGTCTTTTCATCTTCGTATACATCGGGTGCAGATGTTTCAAAGCCGTCCAGAGAGAGCTTGTCTCTGCCATAGCGGCATTTTTCGTGTTTTGGATCGATGCTGAAGGTCGGAAGGATGTCTTTGTCTTTGATCAGAGCTACCCTCAGCATGTCCCTGATGAAGTCGATGCGCATCGTCAGCTCATCGCTCCGGTAGATCCGTGTAGATCCATCCGCGTATTCCAGCGTGAAATAATGATCGAACTTCATGCCTTCGGCTCTCCTTTCCTGAGCATATTCCCGGCCAGTCTGAGATAGGACGGTCTTCCCATCTTCACTTCTTTCGAAGAGATGCACAGGACTTCATGGTTCTTTCTGTCTGTTTTCTTCCAGTGAGGTAGAGTTGCTGTATCAGGATCGCCGCTTCTCGCAAAGCTTGCGAGATAGTCCATCATCATGCCGGATATCTCCCTGTCTTCTTCTCCATAGGGACGCCAGGAGCTGTCCAGACGGCCGAACATGTATCTGAGGTCGCTGGAATGGAAGGAGCCGTTGTCATCGCCCGGGGCATCGACGTCGAAGAAGTAGACGTAGGCGCCGTTCTTCACCGCATACCGCTTCCCGATGTAGGCCATGAGCGGTGCATACATGTCGTTGGCGGTAAAGCCGATCAGATAGTCGATCTTCAGAGGATCATCGATCAGCTTCCCGACCTCTTCTTTTATCAGATATCCGTCGATGACGGGCATCATATTGTAGACACTGTCCTTTCTTCTCTGTCTGATCTCTTCGTAGGCATCGTGGATCTTTGCGATATCCGCATTCTTGAATTCTTCAAATGTCCCGCATCCGGCAAGTTCCATCAGTTCCAGCCAGTAGGGATAGGTATCCTCTGTCCTTTTCGGACGTGCGAACTTCGGAAACAGACCTGCTCCGGACATCATGGCGGCTCTTTTGAAAAGACCCTCGTTCTGATGATCGAGACAGAGATACTGGAGGGAGATCGCACCGGCACTCTGTCCCATGAGGGTGATATTGTCTTTATCTCCGCCGAAGTCTTCGATGTGGTCTCTTACCCATCTGAGGGCCTGGAGCTGGTCATCGAGGCCGAAATTGCCGCTGCGGCCGTATTTCTTCTGTATCTCTTCGTGAGCGAAGTATCCCAGTACTCCGACACGGTAGTTCGCAAAGACGACGATGATCCCTCTTTTCGCCAGTTCATATCCCCGGAATGGCTCTTCGGCATTGGAGCCGGAGTTGAAGCCGCCGCCGTGGAAAAACAGGATGACCGGACGATCCTCCGCATCCTTCGGAGTGTAGATGTTCAGATTCAGGCAGTCTTCGTCATAGCGGAAATCGATGCCTTCCCGGAATTCCCTGTAGTAGAACAGGCGCTCCGGGACGTCGAGGTGAGGATGATACTGACGGTATTGCGGACAGGCGTTTCCCATCTTTGAGGCATCGAGACTTCCCTCGTATCTGTCTATGCGTTCACAGTATTCGAAACGCCCTGCTTTCGCATAGGGAATGCCTAAAAACTCGTTGACTGTCGTGTATCCGTTGCCCAGAAAAGTGCCTGAGGGCGTCTTCAGGGCGATCCTGTTCATCTCTGTTTCTTCAGACATCTTCATATTCGCAGATCCTTATCTTCTGATATTATTCTATATCAATTTTGGACGGCCTGATCAAACGGACAGAAGCCCTGACCGGGAGAAAAAACACGTGGTGACAGAAACCGCTTTGGGGCAGACGGGACAGGAGAGAGAAAAAAGCAGAGATGTATGCAGACTCTGTTTGACAAGAAGAGAAGATTTGATATAATAAGTAGGCATCAAATAGGAGGTTTAGCTCAGTTGGGAGAGCATCTGCCTTACAAGCAGAGGGTCAGCGGTTCGAGTCCGTTAACCTCCACCATTAGAGAACGCCAACTTAGCGCAATAGGTAGAGCAACTGATTTGTAATCAGTAGGTTACGGGTTCGATTCCTGTAGTTGGCACCATCGACGATTCCGCCTCTCGAAGGCGTTTTTTTGTGCCCGACTGCAGGGATCGTGTCAGGCGTTCTCTTTGGTGGAGGAAGGCAGATCTCTCCCACCTGTCTTTTATAGAAGACAACTTATAGGCGAGCCACGGGCGACAGGAGGCATTACACCTCCTGTATGGCGAATACTGCCATGTTCGAGCCCCGTTAACCGTGGCGATGAAGGGGTTACTCCTCGCAGAGCTGACGACCCGGCGCCCTCCGGACCGGCAAGCAGAACTGCTTACACTACATTCTTACGGGGACAAGCCCGAATTCCTAACTTTTATTGATAAATTCTTCAAAAATTTCTTTGTAAATTAATTATTATAGGCTTGTGCTAAAATAGGATGGTATACACGCAAAGGAGGATCATCATGAGCATTGAAGAAAAACTGGTCAGTGTCATTGAGGAAACGGTCAAAGAGGTATTTCAGACAGAACCGGCAAAGGGAACGATCATGGTCGAGATCCCGAAAGACAATACGAACGGCGATTATTCCACCAATATCGC
>JAFOMB010000099.1 GCA_017419065.1 Erysipelotrichaceae bacterium
CGGCAAGTACGGCGAGAGACTCAAGGGCGTCTGGGATGACAAGTCCTACAAGGCCGAACTCATGACGGGTCTCGATCTCACCTTAAGCAAGGAAGAGGCCTTGGACTACTGGTTCTCCTCCATGAACCACGCCATGGTCATCACCGGTGTCCATCTCGAAAAGGGAAAGCCGGTACGCTGGAAGATCGAAAACAGCTGGGGCGACAAAGCCGGTATGAAGGGCTACTACATGTGCTCGGATACCTGGTTCGATGACTATGTCTACCAGGCTGCGGTAGAGAAGAAATACCTCGGTGCCAATGCCAAGTATGCGGATAAGAAACCGGTCATGCTGAACGCATGGGACCCGATGGGAACGCTCGCTGAATAAGAGAAACCGAAGAAGTGTGTATAAGCACACTTCTTGTTTTATATAATTGTGGTAGATGTTCATAACGGAATGATCATCAATATTCCTGTATTCTCTGCTGTTTCAGTCATACTGAACTGTCCATCCCAACGCCGGGCACCCGCCTCGTATCCAGTCATCTACACATCAATAGAGCGGAGGATAAGCTTATGGATGATTTCTTCTGGAAGATCAAACTCAAATTCAGGACACTCTGGGGCAGTCCCAGTGGGAAACTGATCATCATCGGGTTCGGACTGCTGATTTCCGGTGCTTTACTTTCTATCCCTTCTGCCGGAGGGATAATAGACTTTCTGAAAAATGCCGTTCTGGTGATCGCCGCATGGGCCGGTTTCCTCTTCGGCGGTTTCATATTAGCCTTTATTTTCGGTGGTGTTGCCTACGGACTGGTCCATATCCTCGGTTTCCTTCACGGGCCGTTCGGTTATCTTCTCATGGGCGTTGGTGCCGTTCTTGTGATCTACGGCTTTCTCAGAAGAAGAGGGATCATCCGTCCACGCTATAAATACAAAGAAGTAAAACCGGTAAATGAAGTAAAACCGAAACCGGTGATCAGACAGGAATGGAAGGATTTTGAAGGAACAGAACCTTTATTTACCTTTTCGATCGACAACGTCTATGACTATTCGGAGTACGAAATACTGCGCCATATCGAAGTAGGTACAGAGGTAAAAGTCCGTCACCTCAATGGCAACGATTATGAAATGACAGCTGACGGCAGGAAGATCTGCGGCAGTTTCACACACATACATCTCAAAGATCAGATGACGTCTTCCAGTGTCCTGTTCGTCACAGATAAAGACATACACTTCGATGAGGACACCGGTCCTGTCTGTGTACTGACGATCGGCATATTCTGATTTGTAAACTTCAATAACATCTATCAGGAAGGGGTCTATCCCCTTCTTTTCTGTATTGCAAAAAGAAAGCCGGGCATCGTCTCCGGCTTTCAGGGTAATGAGATCTGATTACACGCAGACCTCTACTGTTATTATATACCTGCATTACATTTTGACCTATGTTTCAACATGCATTTCGCAAGGCTGATTGCACAGATTTCCTGTCCTAAAATGATGTTATAGGAGGTATTCTATGGCCTTCCGTTTAACACCGGATCGGAAAAACTCTGAAAATAAGACGATTCGATTCCCTGCTGAGCTCGTTTCTCAGATCGAAGAGGCGATCGTTGGAAAAGAAGTCTCTTTTTCAGGATTTGTCATACAGGCCTGCCGTTATGCGTTGAGCAGAATGGAGGACAAAGGAAACGAGGAAGAGGGCTGATGCCCTTCTTTTTTTTATCTCGTTTATATTGATATTGTCTTTATATATCTTTATTTATTCAATACATTTTAGTATATTTATGTTGAAAGGAGGAATACGATGACAACCGCAAACATCAATATCCGCGTTGATTCTGATCTCAAGAGATCAGCGGAAGAACTGTTCTCCGATCTCGGACTGAACATGTCTACAGCCATTACTATGTTTTTACGCTGTGCCGTAAACAACGACGGAATTCCCTTTGAAGTGAAAAGAAAAGTTCCAAACGCTCAGACACGAGCCGCCTTCGCAGAGTACGAAAAGATGATCAAGGACCCAAAGAGCAATAAGCGATACGAATCTGTCGACGAAATGCTGAAAGAGGTCCTTGAAGATGAATGAGATCGTAATTACAGGAACATTTCAAAAAGACCTGAAAACCATCAAAAAAAGAGGGCTCCCCATAAACGAATTGAAGGCTGTTATTGAGACACTCTCTCTTGAAAAGAAACTTGACAGTAAATACCACGATCACCGTTTACAGGGTGAATACCACCGGTTCCGTGAATGTCATATACGGCCTGACTGGCTTCTGATATACTCTATCGATACAAAAAGCAGTCAGTTATATCTCATCAGAACAGGTTCTCATTCTGATCTATACCGATAAAAAATAATAGAGGTCACCCTCTATTATTTTTATTTGATCTTCTCCCAAAGTTCATCTGTGAGCTTTTCATTGAACGGCTTATCCAGGAGTTCCGGATTCTCTAAGAAGAGCTGCAGCATCCTGATGGATCTGGCGAAGTAGAAGCCGTCGGCGATCCTCTCATCGACCGTAAAGCCGAGTTCGACACCCTGCTTGAATTCCACTTTCCCATCCTTGAAGAACGGCTGTTCTCCGAACTTTCCGACGACGATGAACATTGATGTCGTACCCCAGTTGGTCAGGTGATGATAGCCCTGAGGAAGTCCGATGGAACCGAGGTTGGCCAGCACCACGGAAGAGTGATACGGGTCTGTCTCGATCAGGGCCTTCGGGATCATGCCCTTCTTTTCCAGCCAGCAGACAAATCTCAGAGCCGGTCTGGAGATCCACTTCGGGATCTTGTTGAACTTGTCCATGAAACCGGTCGATTCATCGACATAGCCCTTGGATTTGAGCTTCTTGAGCTGTCTCTTGAGTTCGTTATGGACATCGTCGATGTTCCATTCCGGTTTCGCATGCATGAAGCACAGTACTTCTCCGCCGTCATCAGAGAATTCCTGTTTGACCGTAAAGGCTGCCGATACTTCATTCCTCTTGTACATCTTGCGGTTGTGGATGAATAAAGAGAGCTTGGAACGGAGTGTCAGTGTCTTGAGTGTCGCGGCGATGATGCACTGGAACACGTTGTATTTATAGTCGATGCCTTCCACGTTCTTCTTCCTGATATACTCATTCAGATTCGTCAGATCGATCTGGAACGTAAAGAAGGTCTGGTTGTCACACCTGTCCGGATACATGAACGGCATGATGAAATGCATGGAGTCGATATCTTTTAGATATGTTGCGTCAAATCTGTCTCCCATAATTAAAAATCCCCTTTAATGCCTCTATTCTACACCTTTTCTTTGAAAGATAGAAATCAGGGGATGATACAATGGGTACGAGGTGATGGACATGCTGAAGATCTATGGAAGCGAGATGTGCCCGGATTGCCGGGAATGCAGGAAGAATTTTGATACCTACGGTATTGCCTATGAATTCATCGATATCAATGAGAACCTGCGCAATCTGAAGGATTTCCTGAAGATGAGAGACAGTGATCCGATCTTTGACCGCTGTAAGGAAGAAAACGATATCGGTCTTCCGGCTCTGGTAAAGGAAGATGAAACGGTCTTCCTGGACTGGGAGAACTATCTCTCCGCATTGGGCTATGAAGTCCTCTACGAGGAGAAGGAAAGCTGTTCCCTGGACGGTAAGGGATGTTAAAAGACGGTTGCCCGTCTTTTTCTTTTACAGATACTTCCCGGTGATGCTCTCCGGGTTTTCTTTTATCTCTTCCGGGGTACCGGCTGCGACGATCCTGCCGCCGTCTTCGCCGCCTCCCGGGCCCATATCGACGATATAGTCCGCATTGGCTAAGACATCGAGGTCGTGTTCAATGACGAGGACCGTTGCTCCGTTGTCGATCAGTGCTGAGAAGACATGGAGGAGACTTCGGACATCCAGTGGATGAAGACCGATCGTCGGTTCATCGAAGATAAAGACAGAATCTTCCTGGGTCCTTCCCATCTCGGAAGCCAGTTTGAGACGCTGAGCTTCCCCGCCGGAGAGAGACGGCGTCTCTTCTCCCAGTGTCAGGTAGCCAAGACCCAGTTCCTCCAATACATCCAGTCTTGAAGAAACGGACTTCAGTTCCCTGCATACTTCCTTTGCGGTATGGATATCCATATTCATGAGTTCCGGTAAGGAGACAGATACGCCGTTCTTACTGGTGTAGAGGACCTTATAGGCCTCCTTGGCGTAGCGGCTTCCCCGGCATTCCGGACAGGGGATATCCACATCCGGTAAAAACTGGACATCCAACGAGATCTCCCCGGTACCGTCACAGACCGGACAGAGCAGCTTCCCGGTATTGTAGGAGAAGTCTCCGGCCTTGTAACCGTACTTCTTCGCGTCTTTTGTCTTCGCGAAGATCTTGCGCAGTTCATCATGGACATTCGCGTAGGTCGCTACAGTGGAGCGGACGTTGATGCCGATCGGTGTCGCATCGATGAGCTTGACGTGCTTCAGACCTTCCGCCTCGATATTCAAAACGTGTTCCGGTCTCTTCTTTCCCTCAAAGAGAGATTCCAGACCCGGTACCAGACTTTCCAGGATCATCGTGGTCTTTCCGGAACCGGAGACACCGCTGATCACTGACAGTCTTCCCTTCGGAAATCTCACATCCAGTGGTTTGACAGTATGGATAGAAGAAGTAGAGAGATGGATGTCTCCCTTTTCAAACATCTTCTCCTTCTCAATTCTCTGACGGATGACCCTCTTTTCCTTTCCGGAGAGGAAAGGACCTATCCGGGAATCCTCATTCTTCTTGATCTCTTCGATCGTGCCTTCTGCCAGGACTCTGCCGCCCTTGGCACCCGCATCCGGTCCCATCTCAATGAGCCAGTCGGCTTCCTTGAGGATCTCCGTGTCATGGTCGACTAATAAGACAGAGTTCCCATCGTTCACGAGGTCCTGTATGACCCCGTTGAGTCCTACGATATTGGAAGGATGAAGACCGATAGACGGTTCATCCAGTACATATAAAACGCCGCTGGTCCTGTTGCGTACAGACCTGGCCAGCTGTGTCCGCTGTCTTTCTCCGGTAGACAGAGTCGAAGCGGCTCTGTCTAAGGACAGGTAGCCCAATCCCAGATCCATGAGCCTCTTAGCCACATCGTGGAAGGACTCGCAGATGTTCCTGGCCATCGGGCGCATCTCTTCCGGAAGAGATCCCGGGACACCCCTGACCCATTCAATGAGGTCTTTCAGAGGGAAGGTGCAGACTTCATCCAGGGAGATCCCTCTCAGCTTCGGCGCTCTGGCTTTTGCGGAAAGCCTTGTCCCGTGGCATTCCGGGCAGACATCTTCCTTGAGGAATTTTTCTACCCTCTTCATCCCCTTCTCATCCTTGACCTTCGCCAGGGCATTGAGAACGGTATTGACCGCGCTGTAATAGGTGAAATCCATCTCTGTCGCGATTGGATTGGACTTGTCTTTCGGGCGGTAGAAGATGTGCTTCTTGACCATCGGTCCGTGATAGACGATGTCTTTTTCCTCGTCTGTCAGATCCTTGAAAGGGATATCGGTACGAACACCCATGGCTCTGCAGACATCCGTCATGAGAGCCCACATCAACGTATTCCAAGGCGCCACAGCTCCGTCATCGATACTGATGTTTTCATCCGGGATCAGCGTCGATTCATCGACAGTCCGGACCATTCCCGTACCGCCGCAGCAGGTACAGGCACCCGTCGAATTGAAGGAGAGCTCTTCCGCGGATGGCGGCATTACCGATTCCCCGCAGATCGGACAGATGATCTCCTGTTCGGCAGCGACCTTGAGTGTAGGCTCCAGATAATGGCCGTTCGGACAGACGTGTTTCGCCAGTCTTGAATACATGAGACGGATACTGTTGAGCAGTTCCGTAGAGGTCCCAAACGTGGAACGTATTCCCGGGACACCCGGCCTCTGGTGTAAGGCCAGAGCTGCCGGTACATAGAGGACTTCATCGACATCCGCCCGGGCGGCCTGTGTCATCCTCCTTCTCGTATATGTCGAAAGAGATTCAAGATACCTTCTTGAACCTTCCGCATATAAAACACCTAAAGCTAAAGACGACTTCCCGGAACCCGAGACACCGGCGATCCCGACG
>JAFOMB010000100.1 GCA_017419065.1 Erysipelotrichaceae bacterium
ATGGCCTCTTTCGAGATATCGAAGGCGATGACGTGATCGGCGTGCTGAGCCAGGAAGAGGGTATCATTGCCGCCGCCGGCTGTCATATCGACGCAGACGCTGTCTCTTTCGATGAGAGGAGCCAGGTATTTATGGACGAAGGTGGAGTTATTCATAGAGGTCTCCCTGATAGACATCGAGAGCTCTCATCTTCTTGTCGATATCGTTGAGGATGGTGGTCTTGTTTAAGACCCAGGAAGGGGCCAGAAGATCATCCTTGAGAGGATCGCCCGTGAGGCGTTCGATGACGGTCTCCGGCGGAAGCAGACGCAGCTGTTTCACGACCAGATCGATATACTCTTCCCGGCCCATGATCGGGAAAGGATCCTTTTCATAGATATCGCCCAGAGCGGTGTTTTTTAATACGTGCAGCATGTGGATCTTGATGGCCTGGAAAGGGAGGTGACGGAGATCCAGGATGGTCTGGATCATGTCTTCTTCGCTTTCCATCGGCAGTCCGTTCATGACGTGGACGCAGACGTGGATCCCGGTGTCTTTCAAGGTGTAAAGAGCTTCCCTGAATTCCTCAAAGCTGTGGGCGCGGTTGATCTTCTTCCCGGTCATGTCGTTGGAGGACTGTAAGCCGATCTCCAGGTAGATCTGTTTTATCTGATTGATCTCTGTAAGATAACCGATGATCTCCGGGGAGAGACAGTCGCAGCGGGTAGCTAGGGCAATCCCGGCGACTTCTTCTCTGTCCAAGAAGATCCCGGTCATCTCCCTGATCTTTTCGAGCGGTCCGTAGGTATTGGAAAAAGACTGGAAGTAGGGGATGTAGTATCTGTTCGGCCACTTCCGGTCCATGACTTTCTTATTCTCTTCATACTGCCTGAGCAGATCTTCCTTCCGGTAGATATTGGAATCGCCGCTGCCGGCACCGGAACAGAAAATGCAGCCTCCTGTGGAACGGCTCCCGTCCCGGTTCGGACAGGTAAAACCGGCATCGAGGATGACTTTGGCGACCTTGCCGCCGTAGGTCTGCTTCAGATAGTAGTTGTAGGTGTGATAGCGTTTTTCATTGAAGGAATAGGGAAAGAGATTCTTCATGACTTCATTGTAATACGGGGAAGGGGACTTTTGGGAACAGAGGATATTACTTGAAAGATATTCAAGTATCCGATAGAATATTATTTATAAAAAAAGAAGGGGCATTGTTGTAAAATAGACTCATGACACATGACAAGATCATCATACGCGGAGCGCGTGTGAACAACCTGAAGAATATCGATATCGACTTACCGAAAAACAAGCTGATCGTCATGACCGGCCTTTCCGGTTCCGGCAAGACGTCACTGGCTTTTGATACGATCTACGCCGAGGGACAAAGACGCTACGTCGAATCCCTTTCCTCCTATGCCAGACAGTTTCTGGGAGGGATAGAGAAACCGGATGTCGACCTCATCGAAGGTCTCTCTCCGGCCATCGCCATCGACCAGAAGACCACTTCCAACAATCCCCGTTCCACTGTCGGAACGATCACGGAGATCTATGACTATCTCCGTCTTCTCTACGCGAGATGCGGTGTTGCCTACTGTCCGAACCACAACGAGCCGATCACAGCCATGACGGTCCCGACCATGGTCAGAAAGATCATGGCCTACCCGGAAAAAAGCCGTCTGGAGATCTTAAGCAATGTCGTGGTAGACAAGAAGGGAACTTTCAAGGACCTCTTTGAACAGCTCAAGAAAGAGGGCTTTTTACGAGTCTATGTCGACAACGTCCTCTATCCGATCGAAGAAGTCCCGGAACTCGACAAGAACAAGCGTCATCACATCGACATCGTCGTAGACCGTGTCGTCCGCAAGGATGGCATCGAATCCCGTCTGACGGATTCCCTGGAGATCGCTTTGAAGAAGGCCAACGGCACCTGCATCATCAAGAACGGCGAAGAGAGGGAACTCTTCTCCTCTCTGAATGCCTGTCCGAAGTGCGGCTTTACGGTGCCGAAGCTGGAGCCGAGACTCTTCTCCTTCAACTCGCCTTTAGGAGCTTGCGATGAGTGTAAGGGTCTGGGTGTGACGCTGGCAGTCGACCTCGACTATCTGATGCCGGACAGGAACCTCTCCATAGCCCAGGGCGGCATCAAGTTCTATAAGAATACCTACGGGACCGCCAACCTCGAATGGCAGAACTTCGCGGCCTTATTAGACCACTACAATATCTCCGTCGATAAGCCTTTAAAGAAGATGACGAGGAAGGAGATGGATCTCATCCTCTATGGATCGGATGAGGAGATCACCTACCGCATCGTCTCCAGCGGCGGTATCAAATATGAGAAACACGGCTATATCGAAGGTGTCAAGACGCTGATCGAAAGACGTTATGAAGAGACCAGCAGCAAGTTCGGCAAGGAATACTACGGCTCCTATATGGTCGAATCGGTCTGTAAGAAGTGTCACGGTGCCAGACTCAACGACAAGGTCCTCTCGGTAAAGGTAGGAGGACTCAACATCTATGAATTCACGAAGATGTCGATACGGAAGGCATCGCAGTTCCTCGATGACCTGAAACTCTCGCCTATGCAGGAAGAGATCGCGAGATTATTGCTGGCGGAACTCAAGTCGAGACTGCACTTCCTGAGCGATGTCGGTCTTGACTATATCGCCCTGGATCGCATGGCCGGATCGCTCTCCGGCGGAGAAGCCCAGCGTATCCGTCTGGCTACTCAGATCGGTTCTACTCTGACCGGAGTCCTCTATGTCCTGGATGAGCCGTCGATCGGTCTTCATCAGCGGGACAACAGCAAGCTCATCGCTACATTAAAGAAGATGAGAGATCTCGACAACACGGTCATCGTCGTCGAACATGACGGTGAGACGATGCTCGAGAGCGATTATATCGTCGATATCGGACCGGGTGCCGGCAAGGACGGCGGCGAAGTCGTCGCTGCCGGAACACCGCAGGAGATCATGGAACATCCGACCAGCATCACCGGTCAGTATCTCTCCTTCCGCAAGATGATCCCGATACCGGAGAAAAGACGGAAGGGAAATGGAAAAGCCTTAGTCGTCAAGGGTGCCAGGGAAAACAACCTCAAGAACATCGATGTCCGCTTCCCGTTAGGGACCTTCACCTGTGTGACCGGTGTCTCGGGTTCCGGCAAGTCCACTCTTGTGAATGAGATCCTGACCAAGGGTGTCATGAAGTCCCTGGACCGCGTCCGCATCAAACCGGGCGAACATGACAGGATCGACGGTCTGCGCAATATCGACAAGATCGTCTCCATCTCCCAGGATCCGATCGGCCGTACCCCGCGTTCCAACCCGGCCACCTATACCGGTGTCTTCGATGACATCCGCGACCTCTTCGCCATGACGCCTGACGCCAAAGCCAGGGGCTATGACAAGGGACGCTTCTCCTTCAACGTCTCCGGCGGACGCTGCGAGGCCTGCCAGGGGGACGGCGTCAAGAGGATCAGCATGCTGTTTGTGCCGGATGTCTATGTGGAATGTGAAGAATGCCGCGGCATGCGCTATAACCGGGAGACCCTGGAAGTGCGCTACAACGGCAAGAATATCTACGACGTCCTCAAGATGAACGTCAAGGAAGCCCTGGAATTCTTCCGCAACCACCGCAGGATCGCCGACAAGCTCCAGGTCTTATACGATGTCGGTCTCTCCTATATCGAACTGGGACAGAGTGCCCCGAGCCTTTCAGGAGGTGAAGCGCAGAGAGTCAAGCTCGCTTCCGAACTGCAGAAGAAGGCCACCGGCAAGACCCTCTTCGTCCTCGATGAACCGACGACAGGCCTGCATATGGATGACGTCGCGAAGCTGATCCGCATCATCGACAGGATCGTCGACAACGGTGACAGCGTCCTGGTCATCGAGCACAACCTCGATGTGATCAAGTGTGCGGACTATATCATCGATCTGGGACCGGAAGGCGGTGATGAAGGCGGTACTGTCATTGCGGCAGGAACGCCGGAACAGGTCGCTGCATGCGAACAGAGTTATACCGGTCAGTATCTCAAGAAAGTGTTAGGTATCCGAAATGTCAAAGAATAAACTGGATCTGTCCAAACATGTCTATATCCGCAACATGATGAAGGCTCTGAACCTCCGTCAGATCTGCGGCAACGAAGCCTCCCTGGACCGCTATGTCGTCGCGCCGGATGTCAACCGTCCGGGTCTCGAACTGGCGGGATATTCCAAGGATGAATACCTCAAGAGAGTCACCATCCTGGGACGCAAGGAACTCGACTTCCTGCGTACCCTGGATGAGAATACCCAGCGCATGCGGTTAGAGGCCATTACCGACCCTTATACGCCGTGTATCATCGTCTCTACACTGGAGTACGGCGGTGTGACCTATCAGACACCGGAGACCCTGAAACAGGTCGCCTGGAACAAGAACTTCCCGGTCTTCGAATACGATGGCGAGACCTATCAGCTCGTCGTCGATCTGGTCGCCTATCTCTCGGAAAGACTGGCGATCACCGATACGATCCACGGCGTCATGATGAACGTCTACGGCGTCGGCGTCATGATCAAAGGTGCTCCGGGCATCGGAAAGAGCGAACTGGCTCTTGACCTGATCAAGAGGGGACATATGCTGATAGCGGATGATCGGGTCGATGTCTCGCACATCTCCCACCGCATCTATTGCGAAGCGCCGGATATCTTGAAGAGGATGCTGGAGATCCGCGGTGTCGGTGTCATCGATGTCAATCAGCTCTTCGGCGCTTCTGCCTTCATGAACCGAAGCCCGCTGGACTTCATCATTGAACTGGCGAACTGGGATGAAGGACTCGTCGTGGACCGTCTGAATCCGATCAAGGAAAAGGAGACGATCCTGGGTCTCGACATCCAGAAGCTCGTCGTTCCGGTCACGGCCTCCAAGTCCCTCAGCGTCGTTATCGAAGCTGCTGTTACAGACTTCAAGCTCCGCAAGGCCGGTATCAATACGACAGAGATCTTCAAGCAGAACGTCATGAAGGAGATA
>JAFOMB010000101.1 GCA_017419065.1 Erysipelotrichaceae bacterium
CACAGGAGCCAAGCTGAGGTAATCTGCAAGTCGCAGACCACAGCAGCGCTGAAAGCGCCGCTCTGCAGGTGAGGGCTGAGCCCGTCTATGAAAAACCACCGGCTAGGCCGGTGGATAGTTATTTTGCAATACAGAAAAGAAGGGGATAGACCCCTTCCTGATAGATGTTATTGAAGTTTACAAATCAGAATATGCCGATCGTCAGTACACAGACAGGACCTGTGTCCTCATCGAAGTGTATGTCTTTATCTGTGACGAACAGGACGCTGGAAGACGTC
This sequence comes from Erysipelotrichaceae bacterium, assembly GCA_017419065.1. Classification (GTDB taxonomy): domain Bacteria; phylum Bacillota_I; class Bacilli_A; order Erysipelotrichales; family Erysipelotrichaceae; genus Colivicinus. The sequence goes on from JAFOMB010000101.1 coordinate 279, forward strand.
ATCTGATCCTTGAGATGTATGTGTGTGAAACTGTCGCAGATCTTCCTGCCATCAGCTGTCATTTCATAATCGTTGCCATTGAGGTGACGGACTTTTACCTCTGTACCTACTTCGATATGGCGGAGCACTTCATATTCCGAATAAGAATAGACATTGTCGATCGCAAAGGTGAATAAAGGCTCTGTTCCTTCAAAATCCTTCCATTCTTGTCTGATCACCGGTTTCGGTTTTACTTCATTTACCGGTTTTACTTCTTTGTATTTATAGCGTGGACGGATGATCCCTCTTCTCCTGAGAAAGCCGTAGATCACAAGAACGGCACCAATGCCCATGAGAAGATAACCGAACGGCCCGTGAAGGAAACCGAGGATACGGACCAGTCCATAGGCAACGCCTCCGAAGATGATAGCTAAAATGAAACCGCCGAAGAGGAAGCCTGCCCATGCGGCAATGACCAGTAAGGCATTTTTCAGAAATTCTATGATACCTCCCGCAGAAGGTACAGCCAGTAAAGCGCCGGCTAACAGAAGCCCGATACCGATGATGATCAGTCTACCGCTGGGGCTGCCCCAGAGTGTCCTGAATTTGAGTTTGATCTTCCAGAAGAAATCATCCATAAGCTTATCCTCCGCTCTATTGATGTGAAGATGATCAGATACGATGATCATTTTATTATGAACATCTAACACAATTATATGAAAACAGAACATCTGACCACAAGCACAGGACAGCACCGAAGACCGGAATATCCGATAAAAAAAGAAGTGTGCTTATACACACTTCTTCGGTTTCTCTTATTCAGCGAGTGTTCCCATCGGGTCCCATGCGTTCAGCATGACCGGCTTCTTATCCGCATACTTCGCGTTGGCACCGAGGTATTTTCTCTCTACCGCAGCCTGGTAGACATAGTCATCGAACCAGGTATCCGAGCACATGTAGTAACCCTTCATACCGGCTTTGTCGCCCCAGCTGTTTTCGATCTTCCAGCGAACCGGCTTTCCCTTTTCGAGATGGACACCGGTGATGACCATGGCGTGGTTCATGGAGGAGAACCAGTAGTCCAGAGCTTCTTCCTTGCTTAAGGTGAGATCGAGGCCTGTCATGAGTTCGGCCTTGTAGGACTTGTCATCCCAGACGCCCTTGAGTCTCTCGCCGTACTTGCCGACATCGCTGCCGAACCAGACGACCTTGCCGTCCTTCAGCTGGGCGATGACAGCCTTCTTGAAGTCCTTCATCTCGAGGTTGAGATGCTTGACCTCTCTGCCGCCGACGACATTGCCTAAGCATTCAACCGTATAGGTCTTCTTAAAAGGCTTGTCCTTGGTAGGAGCGTTGATGATGGAGACGATATCATCGAGATAGCTGCCGAAGTACTTCTCCGCAAAGGAGAGCGGTGTCAGATCTTTGACACAGTGATACTTCTTATTCTTATCGACGTATTCGAAGTCGAAGGATACCGGCGGTTCACTGTAGCAGGAGCACAGGAACTTGTAGACCTGTTCAAGGGTCTTTTTCTTTTCAGCCTGGACCTTTTTCGAATCTTCGCCTTCCTGTACCATCTTTCTCAGCTTGATGGAAGCTGTCTTCAATGCACGGTTGAGAAGGTTGTTCATGGTGCGGGAATGGGAAGACTGATAAGTCTCGTTGTAGTTGTCCTTTGGAACGAGACCGTACTTTCTGACGATATTGGCGAACATCTCCCACTGGCCGCCGTCATGGACACCGGTCGTCAGGATGAACTGGACGAGACGGTCATCTGCCGGTTTGTCAGCAGTAGCGATGATGTTTTCCAGCATGTAGTTGGCTCTTTCGAATTTGTCCCAGAAAGCCAGGTAGCTCTGGGAGAGTTCGAAGCTGTCGAGCTTCAGTTCTTTCGCGATCTTTTCCCGGAGGACATTCGTCGCGGAGAAGAGCCAGCATCTCCCTGTCGCCTCCTGCGATGTGACAGGCAGCGTCGGGATGTCGATGGAGAACTTCTGGGTCATGGCGAAGCTGTCCGGAGAAGAGAAGATGACTTCCTTGATGTCGGTCCTGGAGAAGGCCAGAGCGGCCATCTGGCTTTCTTTGGAGTTCTGATAGGAAGAGGAGTACTTCTTGAGATCGTTCATTGTTACGGAATTCATATGAGATTCCTCCTTGTCAACATTATAAACATCTTTTAGAAAGGATATAATGATAATACATATGGACACAGAAGAACTCTTTCTCAGAAACGTACACATCCGCTGGGATGAGATCCCGGAGGAGTCCTATCTGCGTAATATCCCTGCCTTATCATCTCTGAAGGACCTTCCTTTTCATGCGCCGGTGACGATCTTCTCGGGAGAAAACGGATCCGGGAAGTCGACCTTACTGGAAGCTGTCGCCATCTCCCTGGGTTTCAATCCGGAAGGAGGGACGAGGAACTATTCCTTTTCTACTTATGATTCCCATTCTTCTCTCTCCGATGCCTTTACTCTGACAAGGGGATACCGGAAGATGAAATACGGATACTTCCTAAGGGCAGAGTCCTTCTACAATGTCGCTACCATGGAAGAAAGATACAGCGCCGAGGATCCCAGAGGGAGAGCGCTGCATCTTCATGAGCGCTCCCATGGGGAAAGTTTCCTGGTACTGGCACAGAATAATTTCCGTGGCAATGGAATATACCTCCTGGATGAACCGGAAGCGGCCCTTTCTCCGCAAAGACAGCTGTCTTTACTCAAGATCATCTGTGACGCGGTAAAAGAAGGTGCCCAGTTCATCATCGCGACACACTCTCCGATCCTCTCGGCCATCCCGGGAGCGGAGATCCTCTCCTTTGACGAAGGGGAGATACATCCCATCTCCTATGAGGAGACAGGTGCCTATAAGATCAGCTCCCTCTTTATCAACAGAAGGGAGAAGATCCTGGAAGAACTGCTGAAGGAGGATGACAATGACTGAGACATTCATGGATACTCACCGGCACACCCGGAACTTCATCGACGGTGCTCTGGCGCTGGCTTCCCTGCAATCCACCTGGATCGGCAGAGATGATGCCCAGGCCTTCCTCTTCTCCAATGAGAATACCCTGGAAGAATTCAGGAAGTTCTTTCGTCTGAATATGGCACTTGAGGAGTCAGAAGAAAAAGAGACGTTTGAAGACAACCTCAAGGAGATGTTCGGAAAAGACGGAGAAGACCGGAAACTCTCGGAGAACCTCCTCTGGCTCTTCCGCTATAACTTCAAAGAGGAGAAAAGAACTTACCGTCTGAAAGATGAGAGAGCCATACTGGATCGTCTGGATGTTAAAAAGAGAGGACCGTACTTCTTCCACACGGATTTCTTCTTTGTGGAATTTGAAGAATTCACGGTCTGTATCATGATGGGAAATTTTGAATGATGGAACAGAAAGAATACTGGGAATCCGTATCAGGCACAAAGACCTTCACGACACCTTTACAGAAAGAGGACTTCCTTTCCCTTGTGGGGAAAGACGCGCGTATCCTGGATATCGGCTGCGGCTATGGAAGGACCCTGAATGAACTCCATGAACTGGGCTATACCGACCTGCACGGCTTTGACATCTCCGAGGGCATGGCGGAAAGGGGAAGAAGGCTCTATCCTTTCCTGGACCTCGGTGTCATGGAAGAGGGAAAGATATCCTGGGATGAGGAGAGCGCGGATGCGGTCATCCTGTTTACGGTACTGACCTGTATCGCCGAGGATGAAAAGCAGGAGGAACTCGTGAAAGAGATCGAAAGAGTCCTGAAGCCGGGAGGCATCCTGTATATCAATGACTTCCTTCTCAATAATGATGAGAGGAATCTCAAAAGATACGAAAACTTCAAAGACAGATACGTCTACGGGACCTTTGAATTGCCGGAAGGAGCTCTGGTGAGACATCACACAAAGGAACACATCTTATCTTTAGTGAAGGATCTTGAAACCGTGAAATGCGAGGAGACCACCTTCACGACGATGAATGGCAACAAGTCCAACGGCATCTATTACTTCGGGAGAAAGAAGTGACTTACGATAAGAAGGTCTATGACTTTCTCAAGCTGATCCCGAAAGGGAAGGTCGTCACCTACGGGGATATCGCGGAATACCTGGGAAATAAGAAACTCTCCCGGGTGGTCGGAAACATCCTTCATAAAAATCCCGATCCTCTGGGATCTCCCTGTTACAAGGTAGTGAACAGCCAGGGGAAGCTGGCCGCTCGCTTCGGGGACGGCGGTATCGAAGTCCAGAAGAAGAGACTGATAGAAGACGGGATAGAAGTAGAAGATTACACAGTAGATCTTCAAAGATACCGCTGGGATAGAAATAACTCTTCCACACCGACCGATTCAGAAACTGAACAGGAGGCGAAATGATGAAATCACTGCTCCGGACTCTTAAAAAGATCCCCTGGTGGGGATATCTGTGCGGATTTTTCTACTTTGGACTGCAGTACGGACTCTACCGTTTAGGAGAACTCCTTTCCAGGGTGATCGGGACAGCGGCCCATCCGCTTCCCTGCAAGATCC
>JAFOMB010000102.1 GCA_017419065.1 Erysipelotrichaceae bacterium
ACCGACATCAGGACATGGGCGAAGATACCGGAGACATTGGAATACTTATTGGCCGGGATGCCTTTCGGATAGAGTCGGGAGATGAGATCGAAGAGATCCATCGAAGCCTCTCCTAATAGCGTCATCGTCTGATACGGCAGGGCATTCTCAAAGCCTCCCTTGAGGAATTGATCGGCATCCTGATAGCGCAGATACGGCTCGACCAGAGTCGTAGCGGCCTTGTCGACAGAGGCGGCCGGCAGTTTCTCGTTCTTGGACAGCCAGATGCTTTCCCGGACTCTTTCCAGTTCTCCCTTCTGAAGTAAAGGAGAGATGACGATGTGCGGTTTTTCAATATTCGGGATCGGGATCGTCGAGATGATGAAGTCGACATTGTCGAGGATGCTTGGATCATTCTGGATGTTGAAGAGGGAATTCATGGAGACGATGTGGATGTTCGGGAGGTTGTTGATAAGGCGGGTAGCCAGGAGCTTGGAGGCAGATCGTCCGGTATTGCAGACGACCATGACATTGGTATCCTGGATCTTCTCAGCCTTGTCGAAGCTCCTCAGGAAGTATAGAGTGATATAGCCGGCTTCATTGTCATCCAGTTCAAAGGAGAAGTATCTGGAGAACTGCTGACAGGCGGATTTGACCAGCTGGAACTCATTCGGATAGGAAGAGCGTATCTCTTCTAAAAGAGGATTCTCTCTCGGTAAACCGGTATTCCTCGCATCGATCGTGCTCTTCAGATGGACCATCAGGTCTATCTTCAAAGAGTCATAGTCATCGATCTGATACATGCCGGAATTGGAGACAAAGCGGATGAGGGAATCGACAGCCTCCGGAAGGACGGCTTCGATCTCGGAACCGCTGTCTTCGGAATAGTCTGTCGTGACAGACAGGATATGACGGCACTGGCTGACACCTTCCTTCAGGAAGACGACAGAGAAGCGGTCTTCCAGGAAGAGGATGAACTGATTCAGTTTGTTTCTCTCTAAGCGTTCCTTAGAATAGGTCGCCCGGGCATCGTTGCGGGAATGGCTGATCAGGCAATAGAGGAGACAGTAGAGCTGATGATAATGGGAGATATAGAGGAGGAGGTTGTTAGAGAGGAAACGCATCGTCTCCGACATCTTCTCCTGCATGTCTTCCCGGATGATATTGTTTTCCTTTGAAGAGAGAGTACTGTAAATGACTTCATCGCTGTACTGTCTCAGCAGTGTTTCACAGAGCCTCAGGATATCCTTGATCCTTCCGTTGAGGAAATAGCCCTTGTTGGCGAAACGCTGAAGGGAGAGGTGATAGGCCTCCAGAAAGGTATTGACGTCCTTGATCGTCGTATTGACCGTACCGCGGGAGACTTCAAAGCGCTCCGCCAGTTCACTGGCAGAGATGGCCTCCTTCTCAAAGAGGAAGTTTATCAGTAATAAGGCAACTCTCTCCTGTTCAGAGAGATATGGAAAGTCCTTCTGATTGAGGACCTTCTGAAAACTGGATGAGAGCTTCTTCTTGGCAGAGATGCGCATGCCCTGACCCGGGATGCGGATGATCTCCGCGCCGTTTTTCACTGCGTATTCTGAGATCTCCTGGATGTCATTGCGGACTGTCCGGAGGGAGACCTTATACTTATCGGCGAGATTCTGCGCTGTGATGAGAACACTGGTATTTTCCAGGTCTTCGATCATTGAACGCTGTCTTTTATTCAGCATAGCTGTCCTCACTTTCCTTTAACCTTTCCGGGAAGTCCCTGCATAAATATAGTAACAGAAAGAAAGTCATCCAGTCGGAGACCGGCTGAGCGAGATAGATCCCCAATTCATGGAGAAGAGGCGGTAAGAAGAGAACGATCGGGATATAGAAGAGACCCTGTCGGCTGATGGATAACAGGAAAGATCTCCTGCTTTCCTTGAAGGCCTGTAAAGTCGTCGCATAGACGTGATAGATACCCAGTACCGGAAGAGAGAAGGCATAGCCCTTCAGCATCATGAAACTGTAATAGACGATATCCGGATCATCGCCGAGAAGACGGACGATCCTGTCTCCCTTGAAATAGAAGAGGAAGGAAGAAAGGATGCCTATGGTGAGGATGATGATGTGGGAGAGGTGTAAGGCCTCTTTGATCCTTTTCTTATTGCCGGCCCCGTAGTTATAGGCGGTAAACGGCTGAAGACCCTGGGAATAGCCTCCGAAGATCCCGGTGAGGATGCGCAGGGATTTCTTGGCAACACCCATGGCCGCAACGAGAGCGGTAGAATAGTTTCCGGCAGCCCGGATCAGGAAGGTGATGGAGAAGCTCGGCAGGGCGTTTCTCACAAAGGCTGCGGAACCGACCGAGAAGATATCGGCAGCGGCTTCCTTGTCGAAGGAGAGATCGCTGATCTTCCATGGAAGGGGATTGCCTTTCTTCAGCATCCTCCAGATCATCATTCCCATGGAGGTGTACTGGGAGAGGATCGTAGCTAAAGCGGCGCCTCTGATGCCTAAACCCAGTCCATAGTCAAACATGAGAAGGGGATCGAGGACAGTATTGAGGATGATGCCGGTAAAGATGGCGATCATCGGGAAGCGGACGATGCCCTGGGAACGTAAGAGGTAGGTCAATACCTGCTTTCCGATCAGAGCCACACCGCCCAGTAAAATGATGAACATATAGTCATAGGCATAGCCGATGACGTCGTCTTCGATATTGAAAAGAGGCAGGATCTGTCTAAGGAAAATGATGAAGAGGAGGCTGCAGAAAAGCGACACTGTCAAAGCCAGAAAGACAGAGGTCTCCTGGGCCTTCTTCGCCTTCTCTTTCTTCCCGGCTCCCAGCAGACGGCTGATGCAGGAACCCGATCCTACGGCGATGCCGTCTCCGAAGGACTGCAGGATCATGGTCAGAGGCAGTCCGACCGTCGTAGCGGCGATCATGGCCGGGTCGTGAAGCAGGGAAACGAAATGCGTATCGATGATATTGTAGATGACTGTGACTAAAGAAGAGAGGATGGCAGGGATCGTCAGCTTGACGATCGCAGACGGTACTTTTTCTTCTTTCATGATAAACAGTTCATCCATAATAGAGTCCTCCATCCTTATCCTAAGGAGAAAGAGGAGGGAAAGACGGTATAAATGTTTGCACCAAAAGGGAAAATTATTGACATATATAGCGGATTTCCAAAATGGATTTATCACAATAAAGCCTTTAAAATAGGGATATTTACGCTGTTTTGTTATGGTGAAATACACTGATACAGACATTATCTGTCAGAAAATTGCACCAATGATGAAGGAAAAGGAACTTTGGAAACTCTTAAAGAAAGGAAATAATGGAGGCGAAGGAGGGCAAGTACCATGAAAGAACTGATCATCAGAAACGGATTACTGATCGATAAGAAGAATGGCTACCATGCCGAAAAGAAGGATATCTACGTAAAAGACGGAAAGATCGAAAAGATCGAAGACCATATCGAAATGCCGGGTGTCGAAGTGATCGATGCCGAAGGATCCTATGTCTCTGCCGGATTTATCGATATCCACATCCATAACAATCTCAAACCTCAGCCTGGCAGAAAGCACGAACCGGCTCCGCTGGAAAGCGTCGACGAGATCGGTGTCGACCGCGGTGCTACGACGGTCATCGAATGCGGTTCCTGGTGTGTACAGGACATCGATGAATTCGTCGAAAAGAGCGATGCTGCCAGATCACGCTACTACACGCTGTTAAGCGGACACGGCGAAGAGGGCTTCGGTACCCTGGGTTCCCAGGATGTTGAAAAGATCAACCCGGAGCACTACTACGAAGTCGTGAAGAGACATCCGGGCTATGTCCTCGGTCTCAAGGTCGCCAACAGCAACACCATCACCAATGACAGAGGCTACAGCCTCACCAAGCATGCGAAGATGATCGCCAAGCATCTCGGCATGCCGCTCACGATCCATATCGGCAACTTCCCGCCGGATCCGATGGGACTCATCGAATTCCTCGAGGAAGGCGATGTCGTGACACACACCTACCATGGCAAGGAAGTCTCTCTCTTCAAGCCGGACGGCACTCCGAAAGACGGAGTCGTCAGAGCCAGAAAGAGAGGCGTCCTCTTCGATGTCGGACACGGTTCCGCCAGCTTCTCCTTCGCGGTCTATGACCGTGCCAGAAGAAAGGGCTTCTTACCGGATATGATCTCCACCGACATCCGTGCCATCAACATCACCGGTCCTGTCTTCTCTTTACCGACTGTCATGTCCAAGTTCCTCAGCCTGGATATGCCATTAGAAGATGTCGTAGAGAAAGTCACCTCCAAGCCGGCAGAAGTCTATCATCTGAATGACCTCGGAGAACTGAAAGTCGGAAAGGCTGCCGACATCGAGATCTTCCATGTCGAAGACGTCGATATCGAACTGCCGGACTGCTACTACAATATGCAGCGCGTCAATAAACTGATCCGTCCGACCAGTGTCATCGTTTCAAAACACGACGGGAGTGAAGTCTATCCTGTTGTAGCAGGTAGTCCAATGGAATAAGCATGGAAAGAATCGAAAACGTACAGGAATACATCGACCACAGTCTGGCTGAAAAGGACATCGTCGTCCCGGAAGAGTTCAGACCGGTCTTCGAAAATCACGTGAATGTCCTCTCCAGACGTCTGGAGAATGACGAATGTGTCAATGAAGATCCAAGCGAACTGGAAAAACAGCTGAGCACGGACAGCATTGAAACATCCAAAGAAATACTCAAACCGCTGTTCTTACAGTTCGGAGTAGAAGAGAACAGATCGGAAATCGCATTATTTGCCTTATATATCAATTTAGCAAAAGGAGGAATGTAAAATGGCAAAACCGTTAGTTGTGATTGGACACCGTATGGGCAAAGGAGAAAGAATCGCCAAGGGCGTTGAAGCAGCCGGCGGCGAAGCTTACGTCATCCCGGGAATGCTGGCTGATATGAAGCTGGGCGATGTCATGAATGAGAAGAATGCCGATATCGGCCTGAGCTTCTGCGGAAGCGGCGGTGCCGGTGCTCTGACTGCCGCCAACAAGTACGGCTACAAGTTCAAACAGTACCAGAGAACAGCTGATGCCTTCGCTACAGCGGTCAAGGACGGCTGCAAGGTCATAGGCGGTCCGTTCATGGATAACGAAGAACTCGGCGAAGCTGTCGTCAAGGCATGGAAAGAAGTCCATGGAGAAGAATAGTCTCACACATAAGGAAATGCTGGTGGAGATCAAAGGGGTCTCCCGTACATCCAAGGAAGATGCCGTCAATGCGGCCTTCCGCAACCTCCGGGCAGAGATCGCCAAGAAGGATAACTGCCTGATCGTCTATATGAAGCCCACTGCAGTGTACGTCAAGGAACTTCAGACAGAAGAATACACAGAGAAATTTCTGTTCTTCTTCATGCCGAGAAAAAAGGAAAATGTCAAAGTCACTCTTGAAGTCGCTGTGGAATATGAAGCATTAGAAATCTAATAGAAAGGGGAATTATTAATGCTAATCTTTATTGAATCCATCATCATCGGTGCCTTAGCAGGTTTCGGTGTTGGTGCCGGTGCCGCCAGAATGTTCCATGCTCCGGAAGTTCAGGCAGCCGGTGCGTTCAGAACAATGGGTGAAATGAACGCATGTCTGGGAGACCCGATCTCTCACTTCAGTTTTGGTTTCTCATTCTACCTCAACAGTGCAGCTCAGAACCTCGCTGCCGGTATCATGGACCAGGACTTCCTGCATCGTACGATCCCGAACGTTGCTGCCGGTATTCTGACACTGCGCAACAAGAACGTTGAAGAGACCGTCTACAATCCATTCAAGATGGCTGTAGTCGGTGCCGTTGTCGGTGCCGTCCTCTATCCGATCATCAACCTGTCTGCTCAGCTGGTTCCGTCCTATGTCTCCGGTACGATGACGACGATCTTCGGCCCGGCTGTCAGCAACATGCTGATCGTCATGGAATGTCTGTATCTCATTGCTGCTCTTGACAACGGCAAGTATACAGGTATCGCCGGCATCATCCTCGGTGCTGTCTCCAGACTCGTTTCCGGTAACGCTACTCCGGGTCTCATCCTGGGTATCCTGACCGGTAAGACGATCGAAATGAACGGTATCAAGTCCAACATCTCCAAGGTCTTCATCGTCATCATGGTCGTTATCTGGGGTCTGATCGCACACTTCCGTGGATTCTTCCCGAAACTGATTGCAGCCTTTGCAGCTCTGCACATCGGCGGTTAATGAAAGGAGAACTCAATTATGTCTGAAAAAGTAACTAAGAAATATGATGGCATTTTCATGAAGGATTGGTTCTTCATCGTCATCTGTATCTGCATCTGTGCCGGTATCGTCGGTTCTACTCACATGTACATGACTTACAATACCGGTTTCATGAACAACCTCACCATCGGTCAGATGCTGAAGAGCGGCGACTACGCTTCTGCAGCAGGTTATGGTGCCGGCTTCCTGATCGCCAGAGTCCTCGAAGGACCACTGGTAGGTCTCGTTGATATCGGTGGTTCCATGATGACCGGTGTCGGTGCCGGTATCCCGGGTATGTTATATGAAGCAGGCTACGGCTGGCTCTTCGACAACATCGCTACTTCCTTATTAGTCGGTGCTGTCTCCGGTGCTGCTATCGGTGCTGTCATCTTAGCGATCCGTAAGTTCGTCCCGAACGGCATCCAGGCCGGCGGTACAGATATCATGATGGGTGTCGGTCACCAGTTATCTCTCTGGTTAGGCCCGCTCTTCCTCTTATCCGCATTACAGATGTCCATCCCGATCGGTATCTTCGGTGCCATCGGCGGTGCGATCTTCTACAAGATGGACAAGAACATCGTCGGTGGTATCATCATCGGTATGTTCATCGCCAGCTTCTTCTGGCCTCTTGTCTAATCGCGTATCGATCTAATCATAGGGGCAAGGCAACTGACTGCCTTGCCCCTTATCAAAACAAAGGAGAACAAATGAATTACATCGGTCTTATCGGTCTGGGCGTCATGGGTCAGTCTCTCGCCCTGAATATCGCCCGTCATGGGTATACGACCTCCGTCTGGAACATCGACACGGACGTGACGGAGAAGTTTCTGAAGAACCGTGTCAAGGAAGAGCCTGTTACAGGCTGTTATGATTTGAAAGAGTTCGTGGATTCCTTAGAGAAGCCGCGTAAGATATTGCTGATGATCACAGCCGGGAAAGCTGTTGACTCTGTCACAGAATCCCTGCTGCCGTATCTCGAGGAAGGAGATACGATCGCCGATCTGGGAAATTCCTATTTCAAGGATACGATCAGAAGAAGCGAAGAACTCACGAAGAAAGGCATCCACTTCTTCGGTGTCGGTGTTTCCGGCGGCGAGATGGGAGCTCTCTTAGGCCCGAGCATCATGCCGGGCGGCAACAAAGAGTTCTATGAGAACTATCTGGGAAGAGTCCTGGAAGACATCAGCGCCCACACCAAGGACGGTACCCCGTGCTGCGACTATATCGGCAGCGACGGTGCCGGCCACTATGTCAAGATGGTCCACAACGGCATCGAATACGGAGATATCCAGATCATCTGCGAAGCCTATGACATCATGAAGAACGTCCTGGCTATGGACAATGAAGAGATGGCAGATGTCTTCACGAAGTGGAATGAAGGAAGACTGAATTCCTATCTGATCGAGATCACCTCCAAGATCCTGAGAAGAAAAGATGAGGAGACAGGAAAGTATATCGTCGACGTCATCCTCGATGAAGCCGGACAGAAGGGTACCGGCAAGTGGACGAGTCTGGAAGCTCTCGACCTCGGTGTTCCGTCTTCAACGATTGCGGAATCCGTCTTCGCGAGATGCTTAACAGCTCTTAAGGAGCAGCGTGTCAAGGCTGCCAAGCGTTTCCCGAAGGAGAAGAAAGCCTTCATGGGAGATAAGGAAGCCTTCTTACAGGATCTGGAAGCGGCAGTCTATGCCTCCAAGATCGTCTCCTATGCCCAGGGCTTTGCCCAGCTCAAGGAAGCTTCGAAAGTCTATCACTGGGATCTGCAGTTCGGCAGGATCGCCCTTCTATGGAGAGAGGGCTGCATCATCCGTGCCCAGTTCCTGGAGAAGATCGATGAAGTCTTCAAGGAAGACAAGGACATCGACAACCTTCTGATGAGTCCGTCCTTCGGAAAGGAAGTCGAAGAAGCTCTTCCTTCCTGGAGAAGCGTCGTCATGAATGCCATCGCGCATGAATTATACATCCCTACCTTAGCCAATTCCCTGCTTTACTTCGACGGCTACCGTTCCGAAAGACTGCCGGCCAACCTCCTGCAGGCGCAGAGGGACTGGTTCGGAGCGCACACCTATCATCGGGTCGACAGACCGCACGATGAATCGTTCCATACGATCTGGGAGGAAGAATAAACATGAACGTCTATGAGAAAATCGGTCTTCAGAGAGTCATCAACTGCAGCGGCAGAATGACCTACTTAGGTGTCAGCACCTTCTCTGATGAAGTCGCGAAAGCAGCAGTGGAAGGCGGCCAGTCCTATGTCGTCATCGCTGACCTGCTGGAAAGAGCCGGACAGATCATTGCCGGGTATACAGGCGGTGAAGATGCCTGTCCGACGAGCTGTGCTTCGGCAGCCATTGCCTTATCTGTTGCCGGTATCATCACCGGGGGAAAGAAGTCCCTTGTCGAGAGAATGCCGGATTCTACGGGTCTGAAAAATGAGATCATCGTCCAGAGAGGACATGTGATTGAATTCGGAGCGCCGATGAAGACGGTCATCCGTACCGGCGGCGGTATCCTGAAGGAAGTCGGCAATGTCAACATCACGCTTCCGGAAGATATCGAAGAAGCCATCGATGAAAATACAGCAGCTCTGTTCTTCTGCAAGTCCCATCACTGTGTCCAGGAAGGCATCGTTCCGATCGAGACGATGGCGGAGATCGCCCACCGTCACAACCTGCCACTCCTCGTCGATGCGGCAGCGGAAGAAGACTTCCGCAAGTACCTCAAGAAGGGTGCGGACCTGGTCTGCTACAGCGGTGCTAAAGCTTTAGAGGCAACGACTTCCGGTTTCGTAACAGGAAGAAAGGATCTGATCGCGGCTGTCCGTAAACAGTACGGCGGTATCGGCCGATGCATGAAGGTCGGCAAGGAACAGATCATGGGTCTTCTCAAAGCGCTGGAGTGCTATGAAAACAAGGATATGGACGCCTATGTCCGTAACCAGAAAGAGACCAATGCCTATCTGATCGAAGAATTGAACAAGCTCCCGGGTTTAAAGGCCAGAGAAGTCCAGGATGAAGCCGGCAGAGCGATCTACCGCTGTGTCGTAGAAGTCGATGAGAAGATCACCGGTATGAAGGCCCTCGATATCGATATGGCTTTACTGGAAGGCAATCCTTCCGTAAGGACCAGAAATGAATTCCTGAACGCTACTGTTCTCACCTTTGACCCAAGACCGATGGTCAAGGGCGACAAGGAACTGATCGTCGAAAAGATCAAAACGATCTTACAGAAATAAGAAGGAGAAAGAAAATGAATTTCTACAAAGACAGAGTCATGCTGAACGTCCTGGGCGGATCCCTGGAGAATGCCAAAGAAGTCTATGAAGCCGGTGAGAAGCACGTATTGGTCGGTGTCCTCTCCGCTAACTATCCGACAGTAGAAGCAGCTGTCGAAGATATGAAGAAATACAATGAAGTCCTGGAAGGAAACCTCTCCGTAGGTCTGGGCGGCGGCAATCCGGCCCAGTGGAAGGCTGTCGGTGATATCGCGAAAGAAGTCAAGGCCAACCACTACAACCAGGTCTTCACCGCTGTTTCCTATACCAGAGCCAATGTCGGCAACGATGAAGCTCTCGTCAACTGTCTGGTCTCCCCGAGCGGCACTCCGGGCAAGGTCGTCATTTCTACCGGACCTTTAAGCTCCAAAGCAGAAGTTCCGGCACTTGTCGATGTCAATACCGCTATCGCCATGATCAAGGATATGGGCGGTACTTCCATCAAGTTCTTCCCGATGCACGGCTTAGCCTGCAGAGACGAACTGGTCGCAGTCGCCAAGGCCTGTGCCGAGAATGATCTGATGCTGGAACCTACAGGCGGTATCGATCTGAATAACTTCCGTGAGATCCTCTCCATCATCCTGGATGCCGGTGTCAGGAAGACCATCCCGCATGTCTATTCTTCCATCATCGACAAGGCTACCGGAAATACCAGACCGGAAGATGTCAGAAAATTATTAGCGATCGTCAAGGAATTAGTCGGTTAATCTTTCCTTATAGACCCCTTTTTTGAAAAAGACAGGAATGTCTTTTTCATTATCTGCTATCATCAAACAGGAGAGTGTTTATGGAACTGACAGTACTGTTGTTAAGGCAAATCGCCATCATGTTCATCCTGATGGGGATCGGATTCATCTTCTACAGAAGAAAGCTCATCACGGATGAAGGATCAAGGGACTTCGCGAAGGTTCTGATCAACCTGGTCGTCCCGGTCGTCGTCTTATCGAATTTCTGTATCGAATACACCCCGGAGAAGGGAAGAGACTTCCTGACATCTGTCATCATCTCTACCGCCTGCATGCTTCTTTCCGTCCTCCTGTCCCGTCTGGTATTCCATAAAAGAGACCGGATCTCGGAGTTCTCGGCTGCCTATCCGAATACCGGCTTTATCGGACTTCCTTTGGTGAACGCGGTACTCGGTAGTCAGGCTGTCATACACATCACCATGATGGTCATCTATGTCAACATCCTGCAGTGGACCTATGGCGTCTATACGATCACGGATGATAAGAGCACGGACTCCCTGCGCAAGATCATATCCAATCCGGTGATCTTCGCCTTTGTCCTGGGTCTCATCATCTTCTTCTGTCAGATCCCGGTCCCTTCCTTTGCGAAGAACATCTTCTCGATCATTGCCGGTCTCAACACCCCTTTGGCCATGATCGTCTCCGGTGTCTATCTGGCCCAGAGTGATCTTTTGAAGATGCTGAAGAATACGAACAGCTACCTCGTCACCCTGATGAGACTGATCGTCATCCCGCTGGCGACACTGGTCCTCATACGTTTCCTGCCTGTAGGCAGTCTGGATATGAAGATGGCCATCCTCATCGCTTCTGCCTGTTCCTGCGGTTCCAATGTCGCTGTCTTTGCACAGCTCTATCACAAGGACTACGTATCTGCTGTCGAACAGGTATGCATGTCCACCGTGTTTTCCCTGATCAGTATCCCTCTGATCATATCTCTGGCATCCCTCCTGCTGAAATAAGAGTTGTGAGGCTTCTAAAAATCCCTTACAATAGAGATTGTCAGTGAAAGGAGAGATCCCGATGAATGACTTCATACTGGCAACTTCTTCCACCTGCGATCTCGACCGCTCCTGGCTGGAAGAACATCACATCCCCTTCATCTCCTATACTTATGAGTTTGAAGGAAAGGTCTTTGAAGATGACTGTACAGAATTCTCGAGAAGAGTCTTCTATGGAAAGATGAAGGAAGGAAAACTTCCGAGCACTTCCCAGATCAGTGTCTTCCGCTATATGGAATTCTTCAAACTTCTTTTAAGAGAAGGAAAACCTGTATTATATCTGGAAATGGACAGAGCCATCTCCGGTTCTTTCAATAATGCTGTACTGGCCGCAAAAGAGATCCGGGAAGATGATCCGAATGCCATATTATGGGTCGTCAATACCGGCTGTATCACCATGGGCATGGCCCTTCTGATCAAGGAGGCCTATAAGCTCAAGGAGAGCGGCGCTTCCTTTGAAGAGGTCCGTGACTTCGCCAGAGAGTACGGGAAGAAGACGGCACACCGTTTCCTCGTCGATGACCTGCAGTGGCTCAGAAGAGGAGGAAGGCTTTCCAACGCGTCTGCCTTTATCGGTTCGCTCTTATCCATCAAGCCGGTCATCTACTTGCCGGAAGATGGAAGTCTTGTCGCCTACACCAAGCTCAGAGGCAAGCTCAAGGCCATGAGCCAGCTGATCAGCGATTCTCAAAAAGACATCGGCGAAGGCGAAGGAAAGAATATCATCGTCGGCTTCAGCGACAATAAGGAAGAAGGAGAAAAGTGGAAGGAAAGAGTAAAAGAAGCCTTCCCGAAAGCTTCTTCTGTGGAACTCATGGAATTGGGACCGGTCATCGGCTGCCATGTCGGCCCGGGCTTCCTGTCCATCGTCTACTTCGCGGAAGAGAGAAGACCTTAAAGATCCCCGGGGATCTTTTTTGATGCATGGACCATAGAAGAAAGTTATAATCAACTTATCAGTGAGGTATGAATATGAAAACGATCCTCTTCGATCTCGACGGTACTCTTCTGCGCATGGATGAAGATGCCTTCATCAAGGCATATTTCGGAACGATGGCGAAGAAGATGACCGGCTATGGCTATGACCCCGAAAATCTCGTTTCCGTGATCTGGGAAGGACTGAAGGCGATGATTTCCAATGACGGCTCCATGACCAATGAGGAGAAGTTCTGGGAGGTCTTCCTGTATCATTATCCTGAAAAGGACAGAGACAAGGAGGAAGAGATCTTCCTGGATTACTATCTCCACGACTTCGATCAGGTGAGTGCTGTCGCCGCTTCCTATGAAGGTGTCAGAGATCTGATCACCTCTTTGAAGAAGAAGGGACACAGGGTCGTACTGGCTACCAATCCGGTATTCCCGGCTCCGGCTACCCGCAAGAGGATAGCCTGGGCAGGACTCTCTCCGGAGGACTTTGAACTGTATACGACCTATGAGAACTCCTCTTCCTGCAAGCCCAACCTCCTCTATTATGAAGAAGTCCTGAAGAAACTGAATGAAGTCCCGGAGAACTGCGTCATGGTCGGAAACGACGTCGAAGAAGACATGATCGCCAGGGAGCTCGGGATGGATGTCTTCCTATTGACAGAACATCTTCTCAACCGGAAGGGAAAGGACATCAGCGTTTATCCGAACGGCGACTTTGAAGCCCTGAAGGAATATTTAGAAAACAGACCGTGAGGTCTGTTTTAATTCGTCTTATCTTTGATGGTATCGATGAGCCAGAGGCCGGCTTCCGAGAAGTCCTCTGTGAGGAAGTCCTTTGTCTTGAGACAGTCGCCTTTCAAAGCGGCACAGGGCTCAGCGGCCTTGGAGAAGTTCCACATACACCAGCTGATCTTATTCTCCTCTAACAGATCGATCCACACATCTGCTTCTTCTTTATCGATTGGATAGCCTCCCGAAGAGGAGGTGATCCCGAACTCAGTGACGAAGACAGGAAGACCTTTGGACAGGGCTGTTTTGAGTTTGTTTCTCAGATCTTCTTTATGAGTTGCGGAATAGAAGTGGAGAGTGTAGAGGAGGTTGTCATATCCCAGAGGATCACCTGCGGCAATGTCGACATCCTGAGACCAGTTCGGTGTTCCGACGATGATGAGAGAATCCGGATCGTGTTCCCGGATGATAGGGATGATGACATCCGCATAGCTCTTGATGGTGTTCCAGTCGCAGTGGTTTGGTTCATTGCAGATCTCATAGAGGACATTGTCTTTGTCCTTGAGATCTTTCGAGATCCTGGAGAAGAAATCCTTCGCGTCTTCGAGGTATTTATTTGGATCCCCGTCATCGAGGATGTGCCAGTCGACGATGGCATACATGTCGCTCTTTTCCGCGGCATCTACGCCCTTGAGGACATCCTGATAGAGGCGGTTCCTATCCCCACCGCTGCAGTATCCTACGGATCCCACACCCCAGGTATATAAAGCCAGACGGAAGACATTGGCGCCCATCACATGGGAGATGTCATGGAATGTGTCTTCATTGATATAGCGCTCCCCGACCGAAAGACCGTTGGAGGAGATGCCTCTCAGCACGACTTCCTTTCCGTTTTTATCGGCGAGTCTTCCGTTGACGACCTGCAGCTGTCCGTTCACCGAAGGGCGGTCTTTCCCGTCAAAGGAAGTCTTCGGGGCACAGGCGGCAAGAAGGAGTATCAGAAGGAAAACGAGGATCTTTTTCATAACAGGACCTCCAGTCTGTGCTCTCCTTTATCGAAGTCGAGTCTGACAGGGGAGGAGACTTCTCTTCCATCGTAGAGGAAGGAGGATCTCTCGTTTACGCGTTCACCATAGACTTTTCTAATCGATACATGGAAGAGGGTATCCCGGATCTTCATCGTATAGGAGATCTTTTCTCTATCTAACACCGGAGACAGGAAGAGTTCATCACCTCTGAGGTCGATACCCAATATCTCATAGACAGCCAGAGTCAGCCAGGAGGCGGTCCCTGAGAGGATAGGACCGATGCCTTCTCCGGTGATGGAGTTGTTGTACTGGGTGCAGAAGCGCGGATTGCCCTTTAAGATGAACGGATCTTCGAGAGTCTTGTACGGCAGGGTCTTTCCGATCATGAAGAAGGCGAGATCCTGCAGTCTGTCAGAGAGTACAGGGTCATCAAGCGTCCTGGATTTTTTCAGACAGGCGACTGTACACATCATGGCTGCGTGCTTGAAGACACCGCCGTTCTCCCTGTCTCCCGGGAAGTAGAAGGAAGAACCGGTGGTGATACCGAGCCTGTCATAATCGACCGGTGTCACGAGTTTCAGTCCGGCATCGCACTTCAGGTATTTCTCCACCTTTTCCAGCATTTCCCCGATCTCTTCTTTTGAAGCGATATCGGAGAGAAGTGTCCAGGAGAAGCTGTTGAGGTAGTAGGTACCGTCTATTTCCGGATCGAGGGAAAGACCGTCTCCGGCAGAACCGAGATAGGAGTAAGGTCTCTCATCATTGATGAGACAGCGGGCATAGTAGCCGTTGATCCAGGCGTTCTCCCGTACAGAGTTCTTTACTTCTTCGGAGATCTCCCCGGCGAAGACCTTCATCTCTTCATCTTCTGATAATTCCGCGAGCTTCACGCATTCATCAGCGGCGATCTTCAGGAGACAGGCATTCATGACAGATTCGCTCTGGGTGTTCTCAAACGGGACACCGAAGTCCTGACCCTTTTCCTGCAGCTGCCGGTAGTAGACCTTTTCTTTTTCCGGTCCGTCGAGGACATCATGATCCAGGCGCAGACAGTCGTTCCAGTCGGCCTTGTCCAGTAATGGGAGGCCGTGCTTTCCGACAGAGATCTTTCCCGAATAGCGAAGAATAGCCAGGAGGGTATCGCGGAGCGTTCTTTTCTCCTCGCTTCCCGCCATTGGGAATTCCTTTGAAAGGAAACCGATATCGCCGCTAAGGATGACATAGCGGTAGACCGCCTGTATCAGCCAGAGCTGATCATCGGAGCACATACCCGGCTCCTTGCCACGGCTCGTGAAGTTGTGGTAGGCGTAGCCGAATTCAAAGACGTTGACGATCCAGGAGGACAGGAGTTTCTGTATGAGTTCGTCCTTACCCTGGGCGTGCAGATAGAACATCGAGGCATAGAGATCCTGTATCTCCCTGAATCCCGTTTCCCTATAGGACTTCTGCGTCCAAGCGAAGGAACGGGAGACATAGGTCTGATAGAGGACCTGGAACGGGAGGTTCTTGGAAAGATAGGTATCGTACAGGTCTTCTCCGCTGGAAACAGATAAAGCGGAAGCGTAGTCATCTTCAGCCTGTATGACTTTTCTCAGTGTCTCATCGAGCTGAGAAGGATCCTGATAGCGTTCGTAGAGGTGCCGGAGTTCTTCTTTGAAGGAATCGGAGACATCTTCCTGTCCGTCCGAGATCCCCGCAAAACTGCCGATCTCGACTGATCTCTCCAGTCTGAAAGACCCGGCCATCGCAAAGAAGGCGGCCTGTCTTCTGGTGTGGAGATTAGACAGGGAAGCGATCCCTTCCGGTCTTTCCGGTGTTCCTCTTCCGAGGAAGTCCGGCAGGTAGGAACAGCACTCTTCCATCGGCTTTCCATCTACCAGCAGCATCGCGAAGCGCTTCTCCTTGGCGCATTCCTTCGGCTGATGATGGGCAGCTACCGCAATGGCTTTATTCTCCAGGTAACAGATCTCGCTTTCTACGACGACATTGGCGTAGATGATATCTCCGGAGAGTGTCCCCGGATCCGTGATCCCAAACATCCCTGTCACCACGATACGAAGATCCCTCGGTTTCTCAGTCTCATTTTCGATGAGGATCTTCTGGGCTTCTACCGCGGACGGCATCCCCTCTTCGTGAGGAAGAATGAAGATGGTGCGGGTGATCTTCAGACCGCACTCTGTCTTATAGGTGATCACAGAGCGGTTCTGGGAGTGGACGCAATACGCTTCTTTGACATTATGAGCGACATCGAAGGAACAGAAGATCTGCTTTCCGTTTTCCGTGATGTAGAACTGGCGGTTGTACGGCTCCCCGTTTTCTTCCGGAGAGAGGACATAGCGCGTCGCCAGGACCTGTTTCTCCTGACGCCCCCGGAAGGAACCCCGGCCGAAGTGGTCGAGGACAGCCTTTGGGGTAGACTGCAGGCAGTCTTCACTGTTTTCCCGGTTTCCCAGTAAGAGGTTGACCGGATAGTGGGTACCGACTGGATCGGAGAGGAGGTCTATCACCTGTTCCCCGTTCTCATTGAGTCTTCCCGGAGAGCGGGAGAGCCTGTCTAAATGTTCCCTGATCGTAGAGGAAATATCCTCAGGAAGAGTCAGTTCTTCATCCTTTGAGCAGAGTTTTCCGGAGACATCATAGAGGACATCTCCGTGGAAACTCTTGAGGAAGGCGGATACAGTGGGGTCAGCCAGAAGGATTCTGGCACCCGGCATCCATTTCTTCAATCCGGTGATGGTAAAGACACTCTTCTTTTCCAGAGTGAAGAATACGGCATCGTTGTGGTCATAGAGAGATCCCGCAAAGACGGTCTTTGCCCGGTCGAGAGGTCTGATCAGTTCCGTGCGGCTTGTTTCTGTGTGGATCATGTTTTTCTCCTTAGGAAAAGGCGGAGGACCGCCTTATAAAATCACTTCTACAGATGTTTCCTTCTTTGAGGAAAGAGGGATAGGACCTGTCGGGATGTCTTTTCCGTCTACGAGGATCCTCGTGACGCCTTTTTCCTTCCCATCAGGGTTCTTCACGGTGATGTGATACATCGTACCGCGGAAGAGACGGTCGGCCTTGAACTCCTTCACATGGGACGGGATGCATGGATCGATGCGTAAGCCGTCATAGTCCGGCTGTATGCCCAGGATCCCCTGTGTGAGGACGGTAAAGGTCCAGGCAGCTGTTCCGGTCAGCCAGGAGTTCTTTCCTTCTCCGAAGGTCGGAGCGTCCTTTCCGGCGACCATCTGGCAATAGACATATGGTTCTGTCCGATGGATATCGGAGATATCTTCGAGGAAAGCCGGGCAGGTCTTCTTATAGAGTTCGAATGCTCTGTCGCCATGGCCCATGATGGTCTCCGCGAAGATGATCCAAGGGTTGTTGTGACAGAAGATCCCGGCGTTTTCTTTGTATCCCGGAGGGTAGGAGGAGATCTCTCCGAGATTGAGCTGGTAGGTGGTATAGGCAGGATTCAGCAGGACGATCCCGTATTTGGTTTCAAGTCTCTCCTGAACGGAATCCAGGGCTTTCTGAGCTTCGCCGCTCTTCACACCGACACCGGCCATGATGCACATGCCCTGCGATTCGATGAAGATCTGACCTTCCTTATTGAAGTGGGAACCGACTCTCTTTCCAAAGGCGTCATAGGCGCGTAAGAACCAGTTTCCGTCCCAGCCGTCCTTCAGGATGGCCTTCTCCATGTCGGCGACAGCCTGTTCGGCTTCTTTGACTTCTTTCTTCTTTCCCAGTTTCTTCAGTATTTCCGCATAGGCCTTTCCATACTTCACAAACATGCCCGCAATGAACACGGATTCCGCGACCGGTCCTTCGGAAGGTCCGGAGATCTGGAAGGATTCTCCCGGATACTTCGAGAAGCAGTTCAGGTTCAGACAGTCGTTCCAGTCGGCACGGCCGATGAGCGGGAGCGAATGAGGACCGAGGTTGTTCAGAGTGTAGTGGAAGCTGCGGCTGAGGTGTTCCAGCAATGGCCTGGCTTCCTTTGGATCGTTGTCGAAATCGACATTCTCTTTCAGGATGTCCCAGTCGCCTGTTTCCTTTAAGTAGGCATCGACAGCCGCGATCAGCCAGAGCGGGTCGTCGTTGAAACCGCCGCCGATATCGGAATTGCCCTTCTTGGTGAGAGGCTGATACTGGTGGTAGGCACCGCCGTCCTTCTTCTGGGTAGCGGCGATATCGAGGATCCTCTGTCTGGCCTTGGCCGGGATCATGTGGACGAAACCCAGGAGGTCCTGACAGGAATCACGGAAGCCCATGCCTCTGCCGATACCGGATTCATAGTAGGAGGCAGAACGGGACATATTGAAGGTCACCATACACTGGTAGGAATTCCAGATGTTGACCATGCGGTCGAGCCTGTCATTGCCGGTGGAAACGGAGAATCCGGAGAGGAGTTCATCCCAGAAGGCTTTCAGTTTCTTCTTTCCTTCATCGAATTTCTCATTGGTATCATATTTGGCGATCAGTTTCTCGCCATAGGAGCGGTTGATCTGTCCCGGAGCAGTGAATTTCTTTCCATACGGGACTTCGACATAGGCAAGTCCGAATATGACATCATAGCTCTCTCCGGCTTTTAAGGAGATGTGGAAGTGGTGGGCACCGACCGGCTGCCAGCCATGGGCGATCGAATCACTGCAGTGTCCGGCTTTGACAGCCTCCGGCATGGCCGGGGATCCGTAGACACCCATGAAGCTGTCTCTGGAGGTATCGAAGGAAGTGACTTCCTTATTGGCGAAGAAGACGGCGTAATGGTTTCTTCTTTCTCTGTATTCTGTCTTGTGATAGATCTTTGATCCATCTACTTCTACTTCTCCGGTCGAGTAGTTTCTCTGGAAGTTCGTCGTATCGTCCTGGGCATCCCAGAGACAGAATTCCACAAAGGAGAAGAGATCCAGTTCCTTATCATTCTTTCCCTTATTGGTAAGCGTTAAACGCATCAGGAGGATGTTGTCGTTCTTCGGAACGTAGAGCTCCTGCACGGCTGAGATCTTCTTCTTTTCGCCGGTGATCGTCGTATAGCCGATACCGTGACGGCATTCATATCTATCGAGCTGCGTATCGCACGGACGTCCGCCCGGATTCCATACAGTATTTTCATCCTTTATATAGAGGTGGAAACCATCCTGATCCAGCGGGAGGTTGTTGTAGCGGTAGCGGGTGATACGTCTGAGTCTCGCATCCTTATAGAAGGCATAGCCTCCGGCGGTGTTGGAACACAGGGTGAAGAAGTCGTCGCTGCCGAGATAATTGATCCATGGAAGCGGTGTATCGACACGCTCGATCACGTATTCTTTTCTCTGATCATCAAAATGTCCGTAACGCATATTTGACCCTCCTTGACACATAACTAAAACGATTAAGTTAAGTATAACGTGATTAAATGATAAAAACAAGGCGATTTCAGGGCAAATTTTACGAAAGTAAACGTTTACAAAAAAGATGTTGACTTTTTGAAAAATGTGCTATACTGAAGATGACGAAAACGTTTAAGTACGCTTTCACCGATGTCCGTGCTCATAATACGGACACGGACACAGCTTGAAAGGAAGGAGTTATTTACATGAAAAAGCTTTTAAGCCTCTTACTGGCACTGCTGATGGTCTTCGCTTTAGTCGGATGCGGCAATAAAACAGAACCGGCACCGGCACCTGCTGATGAGACACCGGCAGAAGGCAAGATCCTCAATGTCTGGACCTGGAATACTGAGTTCTGGGATTTCTTAGGCAAGTACTACGCTGATGAAGTCGTCGATGAGTACACACTCAAGAAGGGCGACGTCACGATCAAGAGAACCACTTATCCGAGTGATGACGGCGCTTACCAGGATGCCCTGGATGCTGCTCTGCTCGCACAGGCTGATGCACCGGCTGATGAAAAGGTCGACCTCTTCCTCGCTGAAGCCGACTACATCCTGAAGTACACGAATTCCGATGCGACGATGGATGTCAAGTCTATCGGTGTCACGGACTTCTCCAAGGCTTACAAATACACAGTGGAAGCTGCTTCCGATGCCAACGGCGTCGTCAAGGGCGTTTCCTTCCAGTGCTGCCCGGCTGCTGTCATCTACAGACGTTCCATCGCTGCTGACATCCTCGGTACCGATGATCCGGCTGCAGTCCAGGAAGCTATGAAAGACTGGGATGCCTTCGATGCATTAGCTGCAAAGGCTAAGGAAAAAGGCTACTACATGATCTCCACGACAAACGCGACTTACCGTGTCTACTCCAATAATGCGACTTCTCCATGGGTCAAAGACGGCAAGCTCAACATCGATGCCAACATCGTCAAGTGGATGGATCAGTCTGAAAACTATGTCAAGAACGGCTACACGCACTACACTTCCAATATCTGGGGTGCAGAAGCTACAGAAGATATGTTCGCAGACGGCAAGGCTCTCTGCTACTTCGGACCGGCTTGGTACTTCAACTTCTCTATGACCAACGCACAGGATCCTGAAAAGGGCTCCAGCGGTGACTGGGCTATCTGCCAGGGTCCGCAGGCTTGGTTCTGGGGCGGCACCTGGATGCTGGCTGCAACCGGTACTGATAACCCGACCATGGTCGCTGATATCATGAACACCTTCATCAACAATGACGAAGTCTGTGAGAAGCTCGTTGTCAACGATGCACAGTTCTCCAACAACATGACAGTCAACAACAAGTTCGCTACAGATCCGTCCTTCGGTTCTGAATTCTTAGGCGGACAGAACCCGAACGCTGTCTTCGCTGAACTGGCTAAGAACATCAAGTTCCAGAATGTCACAAGCTATGACCAGCTCTGCAACGAAGGTCTGCAGAAGTACTTCACAGAGTTCCTCGATGGCCAGGTCGCCACAAGAGAAGATGCTCTGAACAACTTCAAGGACTTCATCAGAGACAAATATCCGAGCATTACGGTTGAATAAGCCGATAAGCATCAATCAATGATCTGTGGCAGGCTTAGTCCTGCCACAGTTTCTTTCATAAACAAATCGGCCTGTTTATGAAAGAATAAAAGAAAAGGAGATCCAAGATGGAAAAAACAAGGAGGGTCCCGGAGAAGAGATCGATCTCATATGCGAAGTGGGGATATATCTTCATCATTCCGTTCTTCGTCGTATATCTCATCTTTACTCTGTATCCGCAATTACTGACCGTATACAACAGTTTCTTTGAATACTACCGGGATGGCCTGAATGTCATCGGTCCGAACTTCGTAGGACTAGACAACTATAAGGCCTTATTCACGGTGAATTCATCCGGCTATATCCCGCTGTTCAAGTTCCTCGGGAACACGATCTGGCTGTGGCTTTTAGGAGCGGTACCGCAGTTCGTGGTGGCGATGATGCTGGCCTTATTCTTCACGAGCACGAGACTCAACATCAAGGGACAGCAGTTCTTCAAGACTGTCATCTATATGCCGAACCTGATCATGGCCTCGGCCTTCTCGATGCTGTTCTTCGCCTTGTTCTCCCAGGTAGGTCCTGTCAATCAGCTATTGCTGAAATGGGGTGTCCTGGAGACGGCGTTCAACTTCCTCGGGGTCAAGGTGACAGTCAGAGGACTGATCGCCCTGATGAACTTCCTGATGTGGTTCGGCAATACGACGATCCTGCTGATGGCCGGTATCCAGGGCATCGATGAATCGCTCTTCGAATCCGCCAGACTGGATGGATCGACCTCTGTCCAGGTCTTCTTCCACATCACGATGCCGTTATTGATGCCGATCTTCATCTACGTCTTCATCACTTCGATGATCGGCGGTATCCAGATGTTCGATGTCCCGCAGGTATTGACTAACGGCATCGGTACACCGGATAACACGTCTATGACACTGATCATGTATCTCAACAGATTCTTAGGCACCTCCAAGAACTACGGTATGGCCGGAGCTGTCTCAGTACTGCTGTTCATCATCACTGTCGTCCTCTCCACGATCGTCTTCAAGGTGATCGATAAGGGCTAGAAAGGAGTACTCATGGAAAAAACCGATAAACAGGCAAGGATCAAATTGCTGGTCTCACGGATCATCGTCTATGGGATCCTCATCTTTCTGGCAGCACTGTGCTTATTCTTCTTCTATCTGATGATCATCAACTCCTCGCGTTCCAACGCGCAGCTCAATACCGGCTTCACCATCATCCCGGGAGGCCACTTCATAGAGAACCTGAAAAATGCCTGGCATGACGGGGATATCAATATCCCTGTCGGCATGAAGAACAGCTTCATCGTCGCCATGGCTTCTGCCTTACTGACGACATACTTCTCGGCTTTGACAGCCTATGGGACCTATGTCTACAACTTCAAATACAAGAAGCTCGTCCACCTCTTCATCCTGGCGATCATGATGATCCCTTCCCAGGTAGGCGCTGTCGGCTTCGTACAGTTATGTTTCCGCTACGGTCTCACCAATAAGCTCTGGGTCCTGATCATCCCGTCTATCGCCGCTCCGGCCGTCTACTTCTACATGAGACAGTACCTGCAGGCTACGCTTCCGATCGACATGGTGGAAGCAGCCAGGATCGACGGATCGAATGAATTCAAGATCTTCAATACGATCGTGCTGCCGATCATGAAACCGGCTGTCGCTGTCCAGATGATCTTCTCCTTCGTAGGTTCCTGGAACAACTACTTCATGCCGGCACTCTTGCTGAACAAACCGGAATACCGGACAGTGCCGATCATGATCGCACAGCTGAGAAGTGCGGACTATTCGAAATTCGATATGGGTAAAGTGTATATGCTGATGCTGATGGCGATCTTGCCGGTCATGGTCATCTATGTGATCCTGTCCAAGTCGATCATCAAGGGTGTCACATCGGGAAGCGTCAAGGGATAACAGGAGGATCATATGGCTGAAGTAACATTAAAGAATATCAAGAAAGTATACCCGATAGGGGATACGGAAAAGAAACAGAGAAAGTTCCTGAAGAAGGCAAAGCAGGAAAACGTCAATACGAATAAAGTCAATCTGCAGATCACTGATGAAGGTGTCGTCGCTGTCCAGGAGTTCTCCTTAGACATCAAAGACAAGGAATTCATTGTCCTGGTAGGACCTTCCGGCTGCGGAAAGTCGACGACACTTAGAATGATCGCCGGACTTGAAGAGATCACGGGCGGAGAACTGTATATCGACGGAAAGCTCGTCAACTCCATCGAACCGAAGGACAGAGATATCGCCATGGTCTTCCAGTCCTATGCCTTATATCCGCATATGACGGTCTATGATAATATGGCCTATTCCCTTAAGATCAAGAAGACGCCGAAGGATGAGATCGACCGCAAGGTCAGAGAAGCGGCTGAGATCCTCGATATCACCCAGTATCTCGACAGAAAGCCGAAGGCCTTATCCGGCGGTCAGAGACAGAGAGTAGCCATTGGCAGAGCCATCGTGCGTAATCCGAAGGTCCTGCTGATGGATGAACCGTTATCCAACCTCGACGCCAAACTGAGAAACCAGATGCGTGCTGAGATCATCAAGCTGCGCAAGAGGATCGATACGACCTTTGTCTATGTCACCCATGACCAGACAGAAGCCATGACCCTGGGCGACCGCATCGTCGTCATGAAGGACGGCTATATCCAGCAGATCGGGACCCCTCAGGAAGTCTACGATCATCCGCGCAATCTCTTCGTATCCGGCTTTATCGGTACGCCGCAGATGAACTACTTCGATGCGAAGCTGGTCAGAAACGGCGATAAATACTCCGTCACAGCAGACGGCCTTGAAGTGGCCTTATCCGATGACAAGTGCGAAAGACTGGCGAAGCAGGATGTCCCGTCTCAGGATGTGACCCTGGGTGTCCGTCCTGACCACGTCATCCTGAGTGAAGAAGGCATCAGGGGCAGAGTTGATGTATCCGAACTCATGGGTCCTTCCTGCCACCTCCATCTGAGTGTCGAAGGCAGAGATGTCATCATCATCGTCCCGACTGAAGGCAAGAAGATCGACTATGACGGACAGGAGATCCGCTTCTCCTTCACCGGCAATGTCTGCCATCTCTTCTCCAAGGAAGACGGACACAACCTCGAATACGGAAGAGAATGAGACGGTTTGAAGGATATTTACACGGGATCAATCTGGGAGGCTGGTTCTCCCAGTGCGATCATTCGATAGAACGCTATGACACCTTCATCAAAGAAGAAGACTTCAAGAGGATAGCTTCCTGGAAGCTCGATCACGTCCGTGTCCCGGTCGATTACGAACTCCTCCTCGATGAAAACTATCACTTTCTCGAAGAGGGATTTGAAAGACTGAACAGATGCATGGACCTCTCCACGAAGGTTCATCTGAATATGATCCTGGACCTCCATAAGACCCCGGGATACAGCTTTGATGACGGAGAGAAGGAAGAGGGTTTCTTTAAGAGTAAGACTCTTCAGGAGCTCTTCTGTAAGCTCTGGGAAGAGCTGTCTATTCGCTTCGGAAGAAGGAAAGGTCTGGCCTTTGAACTGCTCAATGAAGTCGATGATCCGGCCGACAAGGACATCTGGAATGAGATCGCCTTAAGAACCATCCAGAGGATACGTCTTCATTCTCCGGACATCCCGATCCTCGTGGGAGGTTACGGACATAATTCCGCGGAAGCAGTGAAGGATCTTCTTCTTCCTTTCGACACAAACATCGTTTATAATTTTCATTGTTATTCACCGTTAGTTTTTACTCACCAGGGTGCCTACTGGATCGAGGGAATGGATCATGACTTCCGCTGCAGCTTTCCGTTAAGCGGAAAGGAATACGGAAGACTCTCGAAGATCCAGATCGACAATCACTTCCTGGATCCGGGTCTTGATACAGAGGAACTGATCGGGAAAGAGTACTTCCGGAAACTCTTCAAAGAAGCTGTGGAAACAGCGGAAGAAAGAGGTGTTCCTCTCTATTGCGGTGAGTACGGTACGATAGACCGGGCCGATCCGGAGGATACCCGGCGCTGGTTCGAGTGCATCACTTCCGTCTTCGATGAATACGGGATCGGCAGGGCCTTATGGTCCTACAGGGAGATGGACTTCGGACTCATCGGTACACACTATGACAGTATCCGGGAGGAACTGATCTCGAAGATATAGGAGAATACTATGGTCTCGATCAAGGATATCGCAAAGAAATGCAACGTATCCGTGGCAACGGTCTCCAAAGCGCTCAATGACAAGGACGATATCTCCCTGGCCATGAAGCAGAAGATCCGGAAAGCCGCTGCGGAAATGGGCTATGCCGCCAACGTCTCAGCCAGAGCTTTGAAGACCAACCGTACCTACAATATCGGTGTTCTTTTCGCTGACGACAGAGCGGGTTTCGCCCATGAGTATTTCTCTTTGATCCTGGAATCTCTGCAGAGAGAATCGGAATCGAGCGGTTACGATATCACCTTCATCAACCGGAAGATCGCCGGTCAGGAGACGACCTATCTCAAACATGTCGAATACCGTCACCTGGATGGTGTCGTCATCATGACAGCGGACTTCAAGAGTCCGGAGATCCTGGAACTGGTCTCCTCCAATGTGCCGGTGGTCGTCATCGACCATGTGTATAAAAACGTCCCGACCGTCCTCTCCGACAATTCGATCGGGATGGAAGAGATCGTCCGCTATGCCTACAGTATGGGACACAGAAAGATCGCCTACATCTATGGCGATCCGACAGATGTCACTGTTGAACGCGTCGGTTCCTTCCGCCGCACCTGTGCCAGACTCGGTCTGGAGATCCCGGATGAATACATCGTCCAAAGCGGCTATCACGACATCAGGAGCTGCTACCTCAAGACGGGAAAGATCCTGGAACTCGAAGACAGACCGACCCTGATCATCTTCCCGGATGACTATTCCTTCATCGGCGGTATGGAAGCCTTCCAGGAAAGAGGTCTCTCTTTGGGCAGCGATATTTCCGCCATCGGCTATGACGGCATCAATATGGCCAAGATTATGAAACTGACGACCTATGAGCAGAACACTTCTGCCTTAGGAAGGACAGCCGCCAGGAAGCTGATCGATCTCATCGAAGATCCGAATGCGCCAAGAGACATCACAACCGTGACCGGAGAACTGCTGATCGGCAGAACAGTCAAGGATCTCAATAAACAGTAAAGAAAGACTCCCTAGGGAGTCTTTTATCATTTGTCTTTATTTTTTTCCGCTACGACAGCGCTTTGTCTCCGAAGGAGAGCAGGGCATTCAGGATGATACCGAAGATAGCTGCAGCAGCGATACAAGGGAGATTCATACCGAAGAACGGGACCGTTCCGCCAAAGGCGAACTGGCCGCCGATACCGATGATGCAGACGAGAGCGATGACGGCGATGTTCTTGGAGTCGAACATGGAG
>JAFOMB010000103.1 GCA_017419065.1 Erysipelotrichaceae bacterium
AACGAATCCGATATAAAGACCTGGCTGCCTCTGGAGTATGACCTCCAGCTGACCTATGGACAGGAATTGAGAGGAAACGTCCCGTATCTCGATAAACTGAGAGATCTCATCGATGAGTGGACGAAGAAAAAGATCGAAGAAGAAAAGAAGGACTGAAGTCCTTCTTTTACATGAGCGGCGCAAATAACTTGATGAAACCTACAAACAGCTTATACCAGAGATGGGAATTCACCTCGGAAGGAGAGACTTCATGACAGATCAGGAGCCTTATGGCTCCTGATCTTAAATATCGAATCTTTTTCCCTGATAGAAGAGACCCTTATCTTCTTCCGTGATCTTTCTTATGACTTTACAGGGATTCCCGTAGGCGATGACCATCTCAGGGATGTCCTTCGTGACGACACTTCCCGATCCGATCACACTTCCCTTTCCGATCCTTACACCCGGATTGATGGTCACTGACCCTCCGATCCAGACATCATCTTCAATAGTGACAGGCAGGCCGTATTCATAGCCCGTTGCCCGGGTATCCGGATGGACGGGATGACCGGCCGTGTAGATCCCGACATTGGGACCGAACTTCACCCTGTCGCCGATGACGACCTTCGCCGGATCGAGTATGACGAGATTGTAGTTGGAGAAGAAATCATCGCCGATCTCGATATTGATGCCGTAATCGCAGAAGAAGTTCTGATGGATATTCGGATCCTTTCCGACTTTACCCAATAATTCGTGAAGGATCTCTTCCTTCCTTTCTCCTTCGTCAGGAGAGAGATGATTGTATTCATAGACGAGTCTCTTCGACTTCTGCCTTATCGCTTTCAGCTCCTCTTCGGAAGGTTTATACGGCATCCCCTTCCGGACGTCCTCCAGCAGACTCATGAAGCTTTCCTCTTTTCAATGATATTCAGAATGAGAAGAGCGATCAGAAAGAAGACGAGGACACTCACAATGAAAGAGACCGGTTCAAACCGCAGACCGTAGCTGTTAGGCTCTCCCGGCATCATCGCATGGATCGTATGA
The DNA here is from genome assembly GCA_017419065.1 of Erysipelotrichaceae bacterium. Lineage (GTDB taxonomy): Bacteria > Bacillota_I > Bacilli_A > Erysipelotrichales > Erysipelotrichaceae > Colivicinus. The sequence goes on from JAFOMB010000103.1 coordinate 1,024, forward strand.
CGGTGCAGACCGAAGCCGATCTCCGAGGTATACTCTCCTCCGTCCATATGGATGCCTAAAGGGAGATAGTTTCTGTCCAGATAGCCCAGATAATTTACCAGCATGCCCACGCCGGTCAGTCCCAGCGACAGTAACAGAGCGATGAGTTTTTTCATGAGATCCCTTCTTTCTTTTTATAGCTGTCCAGTTCTTTCTGATTCCGGATGACGACCGTCTTATCCGGATATTTCTCCTGCAGTTTCCTGTAACGTTCTCTTGAGTTCTTCTTTCTTCCGCCATAGAGGATCCAGGTGAAGAACTCAAAGTCGAACTTCTCCTGACATCCTTCCGCCATATCCGGACGGCTCTTCCCCCTGTATTTCAGATAGCGGGAGAAGGTCCTGTAAAGACAGGACAGTCTTCCAAACAGGAGAAGGATGATCTGATCGGCCTCCTCCGCTCTTCTTTGATAGAAGAAGCGGGAGTAGTTTCCGTCGATGACCCATTCATCATGGCTGTCCAGGAAGACCTTTATCCTCTCCGTCTTCTCTTCATCGCTTCTGACCTTCCAGTTTTCTTCAAACTGTACGGTGTCGAGATGAAGGACGGGAATGTCATATCTCATAGAGAGTTCCCTGGCCAGTGTCGATTTTCCGGAGCCGCTGTAGCCGGCGATCATGATCTTCATATCTTCATTCTAACAGAAGAAAAGGATGGTTTCCCATCCTTAGATCTTTGCGAGTTTTCCGTCTTTCAGGAGCACTCTTTCATCGGACATCTGCGAGACCAGGTCGGAGTGCGTGACGACGATGATGGTCTTGCCATAGTCATGGGAGAGTTCCTTGAAGATGTTGATGATCTCCTGTTCGGTAGCGGTATCAAGGTTGCCGGTCGGCTCATCGGCGAAGATGAGATCGACGTTGGAAGCCAGAGATCTGGCGATGGCGACTCTCTGCTGTTCGCCACCGGACAGCTGTCCTACCAGACGGTCGGCCTTGGTACGGACGATACCGAATCTCTCCAGGAGGTTGTAGGCGACGTTCTTATGATCCTTCGGCAGCTTATTGTCTGTCTCAGACATCGCCAGCATGACATTTTCCACAGCTGTCAGATAGGAGATCAGGTTGTACTGCTGGAAGACGATGGAGATGCAGTTGCGCCGGTATTTCGGAAGCGTGATCTTCTTGATGTCTTCCCCATTGAAGTAGATATTGCCGCTCTTCGGCTCATCCAGTCCGGCTACCAGAGAAAGCAGAGTCGTCTTACCGGAACCGGAAGGACCCAGGACAGTATAGAACTGTCCGGATTCAAAGGCGAAGCTGAGATCATTGAGAATGACTCTCTCATATCCGCCGTCGATATAGGAATAGTTGATGTTTTCCAGTTTTAAGATTTCCGACATGTGACACCTCCTAGTTCTGGTTCATGAGGATCTTCTTCGGATTGAACCTCATGATCATCATGGACGGGATCAGGATAGAGACGAGGACGATACCTAAGCCTAAGACATAGATCTCGCCGATGATAAGCGGAGAAACAGAGACGTTGTATTCGGAGACGAGGTCATCGAGCGTGACATCGGTCGTGTAGTTGTTGTCCCAGATGCTGATGTAGTCATTTCCCGGATAGTACTCCTCATCGCCGACTTCCGATTCCTGGATCTGGTATTCCAGGACTGTCTGACCGACTTTCGATGCGATCAGGGAACCGGAAATGATGGACAGGGAGAAGCCCAATATGGCGACGATCGCCAGTTCAACGAAGAACTGCATGACGACCTTGAACTTGGAAGCGCCGATGGATAACAGGACACCGATCTCGTATTCTCTGGTCTTCAAAGTCAGAGCGGTGACCAGCGTGATGATGACGACCGCGTTGATGACGACGAGCCAGACGATGAAGTTGGCGTAGAGGTTGAGAGTATCCAATGGCTTGGACAGTCTCTTGAATTCCTCGTTGTTCGCATCGAGTGTGAGGAACTGACGGAGTCCGCCTTTGTGGTCTTCGATGAAGCTGTCCACATTGAGCGGGTCATCTAGCAGCAATGTCGTATCGTAGACAGGGATGTCTGCGATCTTCTCCATCTCAGGCCTGTTGGCCGGATCGGAATAGTATTCATCTTCCGGATTCTGAGAAGCATAGTAGTCAAAGGATTTCTGGTTCATCGTCAGCTGGGCCTTGTAGACAGTCGATGCCGGTAACAGGAACATGTTGTCCGGGTTCTCGTATGGAGATGTCCAGTCAAACTGGGACATGTCCGGTGTGATATGCCAGCCCGGTTCATAGAGGCCGATGATCTCCAGTTCCAGAGTGATGTCTTCCAGAGTCAGACCCATATTCGCATAGTAGGAATCCGGTCTTGTGATCTCGGTCGGAGAGTTGGTGTAGACCGTGACGCTGTCCCCGACGTGCAGACCGTTCTGCTGAGCCAGGGCATTGGAGATAAGACAGACGTTTTCACTGTTGGCGATCTCCTCTTCGGTATAGAAGCGGCCGTCGGTGATCGTATAGCCGCCGTCGATGAATTCGATCATGTTCGGGAAGAAGTTGGCCTTCGCCGAGAACATCGGCGGGATCCAGACCAGCTGCGTGCCGTCTTCGAGATATTCCACACCGCCGCCGTAGTTCTGATCCTGTTCCGCCTGATTGTTGAGGTGGACAAAGTCAAGACCGTCGGACTGGTAGAACTGGGTATTGGTCAGCGCGTTGGCTGCCTTGACTCTCTCATCTTCCAGCAATGCCTGGACATCGGAGAGCGTGGCCTGCGGATAGTGCTGATAGAATTCGTTGATCTCATCTTCATCCGTCAAAGTATCGATATAGCGGTAGATGGCGTCATAATCTGTCCTGAACGTCACGACCGCTCTCATCTTCTGACGGGTCAGTGTCTTGGCGTTCTCCGTCGCATTGGCGACACCCAGACCGACGATGACGAAATTGCCGATCATGAAGAACGCGATCGTCAGGAGCATCGTCTTGGACAGCCTCCTGGTCACATTTTTGATAGCTCTGTTAAAGAAATTCATGATTCCTCCTAACGTAATTCGATATGGTCGCCTTCCACAAGCGTGATCGTCGATCCGGTGATCTTCATGCCGTTGACATTGAGTTCACAGGTATCGCCCGAAGCTAAGACGTGGAACGGGAAGCTGATGGCTGTCAGGGTATCCGAGAGAGAGGCGATCTCATAGACACCGCCGCCCTTATCGGCTTTGGAGAGATCGACATCATACATCTTGCCCTTGGATAAGACAACATCGAATCTCGCATCGAGCGGCAGCTTGTCGTTCGGCGAGTAGACTTTCTTATTGCTGTAGCCGGTGATCGTCACAGAGACGATGGAACCCTTCGGATATTCATAGGAGTAGACACCTTCCGGAGAACTCCAGGAGCCCGCAAAGGTATCGATACCGGAAGAGCGGAGATCGTTCAGGGTATCGCAGACTTCATTGAACTGCGAACCGATCATGCCGGAAAGACCGACATCCTTGAGATAGAAACCGTTGCCCTGATTGATGACGACAGAGACCGGTTCCCCGGCAGAGATCATGGATCCTGCCGACGGCGACTGGGAGATGATGTAGCGGTCGCTGTTGGAGTATCTTCTTTCAGAAGTATCGACCGTGACGCTGTTTTTCTTCATCCAGGAGTTCAGTTCGCTCTCGCTCATCTTCGTGAAGTCCGG
>JAFOMB010000009.1 GCA_017419065.1 Erysipelotrichaceae bacterium
GAAACTTTCAAACAGATCGAACGCTCTGCCGAGAGGAAGAAGAAGATACGTCTGACACTGACCTATGCGGCCCTCGTCTTATGGGCCATCCTCGTCCTCTTCCCGTTCTACTGGATGCTGCTGACATCTGTGAAGAGCTACGGTTCCTACAACTCGGAATACATCCCGAAGTTCTTCACCCTGACACCGACATTGGAAAACTACGTGGAAGCCTTCTCCGCTGTTCCGCTGGCGAAGTACTTCCTCAATACTCTCATCTTCACCTTGGCGACGACCGGCGCCATGCTGCTGGTGATCATCTTTGCGGCCTATGCCTTCGCCAGACTGGACTTCAAGGGAAAGAACCTGGCCTTTACCGGCTTCCTGGCCCTCATGATGATCCCGAATGAACTGGTCATCATCACCAACTTCGTCACGATCACCAACCTCGGTTTACGCAATACCTTCTTAGGCCTGATACTGCCGTCCATCACCTCTGTCTTCTACATCTACCTGCTGAAGGAGAACTTTGAACAGATCCCGGATGAGCTGTATAAGGCTGCCAAGGTAGACGGCACTTCCGATCTCAAATACCTCTTCCGGGTCATGATCCCGATCTGCCGTCCGACCATCATCACCGTCATCATCCTGAAGGTCATCGAGTGCTGGAACTCCTATGTCTGGCCAAGACTGATCACCGATGATTCCGCCTATTTCCTGGTGTCCAACGGTATCCAGGAGATCAGAGAGAATGGCTTCGGAAGAGAGAACATCCCGGCCATGATGGCAGCTGTCGTCGTCATCTCCGTGCCGCTCATCATCCTCTTCCTGATCTTCCACAAGAAGATCATGGCCGGTGTCTCCAGAGGAGGTATCAAGGGATGAAAAAGATCATATGCGTACTCTTTGTCCTGCTGATGTCTCTTTCCTTAAGTGCCTGCCATGGCTCTGAGGGAAAGGCCTCCTTTGTCACTCCGGAGGAATTCGATACCTCCAGGAACTATGAGATCTCCTTCTGGGCCAAGAACGATACCAACAGGACCCAGGTGGATATCTATGAAAAGGCCATCGAAGACTTTGAGAAACTCTATCCGAACATCAAAGTCAACATGCGTCTGTATACCGACTATGGCCGTATCTACAACGATGTCATCACCAACATCTCCACCAATACGACCCCGAATGTCTGCATCACCTATCCGGACCACATCGCTACCTATCTGACCGGGGAGAACACCGTTGTCGCCCTGGATGACCTCTTCGATAACGAGAAGTACGGTTTAGGTGGCAGTGAAGTGCGCTTCGATGCGCCGAAGAAAGAGGAGATCGTTCCTCAATTCCTGGAAGAGTGCTACTTCGGCGATCACTACTATGCCATCCCGTATATGCGCTCTACAGAAGCGACCTATATCAACAAGGATATGGTCGAAGCCCTGGGCTATGAAGTACCGGATGTCCTGACCTGGGACTTCATCTTCGAAGTCTCGGAAAAGGCACTGGAAAAGGATGAAGAAGGCAACTTCAAGATCAACGGCCAGAAGGTCATGATCCCCTTCATCTACAAGTCCACCGACAATATGATGATCTCCATGCTGAAGCAGAAGAGTACAGAGGAAGAACTCTTATCAGACGATCAGGGAAACATCTATCTCTTCAACGACACGACAAGAGACATCCTCTATGAAGTCAATAAACATGCGAAAAGCGGTGCCTTCTCCACCTTCAAGATCTCTTCCTATCCGGCCAACTTCCTGAATGCCGGCCAGTGTATCTTCGCGATCGATTCAACAGCCGGAGCGACCTGGATGGGCTCCAGAGCCGTCCATCAGGATATCGCGGAATCCTCTATCATCGATTTCGAGACCGTCGTCCGTCCTATCCCGCAGTATGATACGGAAAACCGGAAGATGATCTCCCAGGGACCGTCTCTGTGTATCTTCAATAAGGAAGATCCGCAGGAAGTACTGGCTTCCTGGCTGTTCATGCAGTACATGATCACCAATGATGTCCAGATCGCCTATGGCGAGACGGAAGGCTATGTCCCGGTCACGCTGAAAGCCCAGAATGATCCGGCCTATCTCGACTATATCTCCCGGAAGGGGGAAGACAACGACCTCTACTACGATGTCAAGATCGAAGCTTCCCAGTTACTGGTAGATAATGTCGCCGATACCTTCACGACACCGGTCTTCAACGGCTCCGCTTCTCTCAGAGATGCCTCCGGACAGCTCATCGAGGAAGTCACCAAGGCCGCCCGGAGAAACATCACCGTAGATGATGCCTATATGGAGAAGCTCTTCTCCGACATCACCTCTCTCTACCGTCTCAACGAGACCAGTGCTGCCGGCGGCGGACGGAGAGAACTCGGTCCTCTTCCGACACCTTCCATCGTCCTCTTATCTTCTCTGGCAGGCATCTGGGTCCTCATCGGTCTCTATGTCCTCAAGGAGAGAAAGAATCTCAAATAAGAAAGACGGGTCAACCCCGTCTTTGTTTCTCTTAAAAGAAAAGCAGAGATCTCTCTGCTTTTTCTGTTATTCGTGTTTGTCTTCGTCCGGTGTGAGGGCGTTCTTCAGGATGTCGAGACCCTTCTCAGCAGCTGAGATCGTGACATCTTTCACTTTCTCGATCCTGTCCTGGATCTCCGGCTTATTCAGGAAGTTCGTGACTTCTTCACCGACTCCCTTGACGAAATTGGCCGCATTCTGGATATTCTCGTTCTGCATGATCTTATCGAACGCATCGCGGATATCCCCATAGACGGAATCCAGATCGACCTTCGGCTTGACTTCGACAGCGGCGATCTTCTCTCTGGTAAAGGCGACAGCTTCTTCACACTTGGCCAGTGCTTTATCCAGGAAGGCATTCACTTTCTCTTCATCCTTGACCTTGTCGACGACCTCGCTCAGCTTTCCGATCGTCATCTCGATCGCGTTGACTGTCTTTCCTTCCACTTCACGGACATAGGCCTGTCCCTTCTCATCGGCATCTGCTGCTTTCGCGTCAGCTTCTGCCTGGATCACAGCGATGTATTCGCGCATTTTCGCAGCGACTTCATTGAATTTTTCCATTATTCATCACCTCTGTCTTTATTATATAACACCATTCTCTTTAATGAAAATTGATACTTTATAAAGAAAAGATTTTCTTTACTTTTGTAAATATTTCTTTATATAATTAATTGACAAGGGGTATCAGTATGGGAGTTTTTGAATTATTGAGCGTCAAAGAAGACGCCAGGAAAGATTCCGACCTCTGCTTCTTCAATGGTTATCTTGAAGATTATCTAAACGAAGTATCCGACAGTGATGTCCACAGGGATATCTTCGCACAGCTGTTTGAGGCTGACCACGCTTTAAAGATCATCGTCGGACTGAACATCTCGGTCCTCAATGAGACGATCTCCAACGCGATCATCCGCTACAAAGACATCACAAAGTACAGGAACAAGGCTTTGACCATCCCTTATGTCATCTACGGAAAGAAAGACGATCAGGAAAAAGCCATCGTTCTGACAGATGAGGATTACCTCTACGCGAAGGGTCTTTACTATGTATTGACAGAACCGGGAAGTGAATTCCGGGAATGCAATAACGATATCGTCGCTCTTTCGCTGCAGTTCAAGGACGATGTTTTACAGGCTTACAACGAGCTATATGACCGCCGCGGAGGCCAGATCCAGCGCTCCATCGACCGCAAGCACTTCTCCAGTTATGACGAAGCTTTTGAGAAAGCACTGGCTATGTCCGCTGAACTGGGCGACAATGTCACCGCCAAGGCAGATGAGGCAGAAAATAAAGAGTCCTTTATCAAAGGCAGGGTAGGAAAGTGGTTCCTGCTGAAGAAATTCGTCTATGTCCAGTACATGATGGAGAAGGACCTCCTGAATACGAGACATGACGGCAATGTCAAGGCGCAGCGCAACAAGGCCAAGGAAAATGCCGATGCGATCCGCTTCGTTTCCATCTCGGAGATGTGGAGAGGAAAAGACAATAAGTAGCAGAGATGCTACTTTTTTTGTAGTATAATTATAGATGCAATTTTAAAGGCTTTTTACGTGCTTTTAACGATAGAAGGAGGACATCCATGGGCTTAGGATTCATCCCTTTACTGTTTATCATTCTCTTCGCGCCGGAACTCATGACGCTGGTCTTTCCTGTTCTCTTCGGTATCGGTCTGTATACCGTGATCAAGAAGGCTGTTGACAAAAATAAGGACCAGCAGCGATTCAACCGCCGCAATGCGAACTCCCATGCGCGCTATGGCTACAGCGCCAGGACATCCCGTACGAAGAACGACGCGGAGAACATCTCGCTGTCCCAGCTGACAAAGATCGACAAGAAACTGGAAGCCTACTTCAAGGAGAATGTCTATCTGAGCATCATTGAAAATGTCGCCCTGACGACACAGAAGGGCTCCTATACGACGATGGATGAACTCTATCTGACCTATAAGGAAGAGAAGATCTGCAAGCTCTCCGAGCTCAAGAGTTCCTTCCCGCAGGTCTACAATAAGATCCAGGATCTGCTTCTGGCTTTCTCCAAGCAGAAGAGCGAAGTCCTCAAGGAAGATGTCAAGGTGGAAAAGCCGAAGAAGGAGAATGTCCTTTCCGACGCTCAGAAGTATATCGATAAGATCGACAAGCTCAATGAGTCCATTCCGAATGAGGAGATCACCAACGGTCTCTATCAGACATCCCATCTGCTGAAGCAGATCGATCTCGACAAGTCTCCGAAGAAGGAAGGCAAGCTCACCAAGCTCTATGACTACTATCTGCCTATCCTCGTGAATATCCTGGAGAAGTATGATGAACTCGATGATTCCCCGATCCGGGATGAAGAGTTCCACAAGACGGAGAATCAGCTGATCAAGACCATCGTCCTGATCAACGAAGCTCTCAAGACCATCTACAACAGCATCCATGAAGAAGACTATATGAATCTCAATGCGGATATCACGACACTGGAGTCTCTCTTAAAGAAAGACGGACTGGTAGACCAGCCGTTCGGAGGTAATAAGTAATGAGCGGAAATACAGATATCTTCAAGCTCGTCGAAGAAGTCGAGAAGCAGAAGAAGGCCTCCCTGGATGATATCTACTCCATGCTGGATGACGTGAAGAACGAGGAAGTCGTCGATGTCAAACCGAGGGTCTACAGCGAACAGGTCTACAGTACCCCGTCTTCTTCCAGCCGTCCTACGAAGGTCACCAAGCCTTCCTTACCGAAGGAAGTCACTTTCGATACGCGTTTTGAGTGCTTCAAATCCCTGATCGAAGGCGTCGACTACGGCGACAGCAATTCCCCGGAATACGTCCAGGGACACAAGAAAGCCCTGGAACACGTCTATCAGGATGCCTACAATAACCCAAAAGACCTCTATGTCGTCGAAGCGAGAGTCAACGATGAGATCAACCGCATGGTCACCAAGAACACTCTCTATTTAAAGGGCTACTATGACGGTCTCTTCTATGCGCTGAAGACGCTCAGACAGTCCAAGACCTTGTCGATGGATAAACTTGCGAAACTGCTTTCTGCGAATCTGAAATAGGAGAATCTATGGCTAAGCACGAAGATAAAGAAAAGATGATGGAAGAGATCTTCAATAAGAGAAGAAGCTTTTCCAACATCTACAACGACTCTCTCGATGTCATCAAGAACAGCGAATCCGAACTCAATGCCTTACTGATGGAGAATCAGAAGAACCTGGAGGAACTGACGAAGAACTTCAACTATTCCGATGTGGAACTCAATTCCCTGAAGAAGGAGATCGAGAAGGACTTCGGCGTCTCTATCGAATCACCGGAGACAGTCGTCATCGGAAAGGCCTCCAAGGAGATCTTTGATTCCATCGAGAAGGATATGAAGGATGCGATCGTCGGACAGGATCCGGCCTGCGAAGCCTTAGTCACCGCTTTCCGGAGACCGTATGTCATCGGTTCCGATCCGGTCAAGACGAGAAACTCCATCATCCTCTACGGATCCAACGGCACGAGCCGTCATCTGATGGTGACGACCATCGCCTCTTTACTCAAGAAGTACGGACTCTCCGTCTCTCCGGAAGTCTATACCTTAGACATGTCCCGCTATCAGTCCTCTTCCCAGGAGATCCTCTTCTTGCAGGACCTCTATGTCTCTCTCAACGGGAAGAATCCGGTCGTCCTGATCGAGAACTTCGAAGAAGCTTCTCCGATCTACAACAGGATGCTTTCGGAACTGGTACTCGACGGCAAGGTCGTCTTATCCAAGAGATACACCTTCGCGAACAACCAGCTGCAGGAAGCCACTTCCAAGCTGGTCACCAATATCATCGATTCCCTCGGCGGCAACAATAAAGTCCTGGTCTTCTTAAGCGAAAAGAATCCGACCAAGCTCATGGACATCTTCGGAAAGTCCTTCATTGAAAAGATCGCCGACAAGGTCCAGACGCAGAAACTCGATGAGGAATCCCTGAAGATCATCATCGATCAGCTCCTGGATTCCCTGAAGGAGAGATGCCGTACCCAGCTGGAGATCGAACTCACGGTAGATGATTCCATCAAGACCTATCTCCGTGACAACTATCAGCCGAACAACGGTGTCGATTCCCTGTCTCCGATCGTCAAGAAGATCTACAACGAACTCGTCGACATCACCCTGAAAAACAACGACCTGCAGAACGTCTCCATCCGCTTTGAAGAGACAGTCAAGGCCTCCTTCTTTGAGAAGGAAGTCGATCTTTCCATCAGCGATGATTCCCAGAAGGAAAGAGAAGAGATCCAGAAGGAACTCGATGAGATCGTAGGTCTGGAGAGCGTAAAGAACTATCTGCTTTCTTTAGAGAACCACATCAAGATCAACCGCATCCGTGCCCAGAAGGGTTTAAAGACCGCGGAAGTCTCCAAGCACATGATCTTTACCGGCAACCCTGGTACCGGCAAGACCACCATCGCCCGTATCGTCTCGAGGATGATGAAGGTCGTCGGTGTCCTGAAGCAGGGACAGCTCGTCGAAGTCACGAGAGCGGACCTCGTAGGACAGTATGTCGGCCATACTGCACCGCTTACGATGTCGGTCATCCAGTCCGCCTTAGGCGGAGTCCTCTTCATCGATGAGGCCTACTCCCTCTACAGAGGAAAGGATGACTCCTTCGGCTTAGAAGCCATTGATACCTTAGTCAAAGCCATGGAAGATCACCGTGACGATCTGATCGTCATCCTGGCCGGTTATACGAAAGAAATGCAGGAGTTCCTGACAGCGAACTCCGGTCTGAAGTCCCGTTTCGCCAACATCATCCAGTTCGATGACTACACCGGTGAAGAACTGATGCTGATAAGCCATTCTGTCGCCAAAGGCAAGGGCTATGAGATCGATCACTACTGCGACAGACCTCTCCAGGATTACTTCACTCTCATCCAGGCGAAGAACGATCCGAACAGCGGCAACGGCCGTCTGGCGAGGAACCTCGTCGAGGATGCCATCCTGAGGCAATCCAAGAGACTGCTCGAACATCCGGAGGCGGAGATGAACCTCCTGATCCGTGAAGATTTCAACTTAGGTGAGGAATAACACTCACCTTTTTTAGGAGATAAGCATATGAAGTTCAATGTCAAATCTGTGATCATCCTGATCTTAGCGACCGTCTGCGTCGGCATCTGCGTCGTCGATCTGGTATACGCCTCTCTGGGAAGCGATTCCCTGACAGTCTTTGAAGAGGGCCTTGCCCATCTTCTCAACGCTCCGATCGGTGTCGGTACGATGACCTACAATATCGTGGCCATCGTCTTATGCATCCTCTTCGCGAGGAAACACATCGGCTGGGCGACCATCGCCAATGCCTTACTGGTAGGGGTATCCGTCTCGCTTACCGAACCGCTCTTACTGCCATTCGTGACGATGAGCGACTCCCTTCTCTTCCGCTGTTTGATCTTCGCGCTGGGACTCTTCTTCTGCGCTCTCGGCTGTGCTCTGCTGATCTACGGCGGCGCCGGGATGAACACCCTGGATGCCCTGTGCACCACCGTTTCCGACAAGACAGGACTGGCCTTCAAATATGTCCGCATCATCGCTGACGCGATCCTGATGCTGGCAGGATACCTGATGGGAGGAAAGGTCAGTGTGGGTTCCCTCGTCTGTATCCTCACGGTAGGTCCTCTGATCTCCTGGATGGCCGATCTCCTGAAGAAGACTTTGAAATAGAACTGAAAAGTTCTTTTTCTTTTATAATGAAGATAGAAGAATATGACGGATGATCTGTCAAAGGAGAAGTCTATGAAATCATACAGAAAGACTCTGCTCATCCTACTGGTCCTTTTCCTGCTGGGAACGGTATGCGGATGTGCGAAGAAGGAGGAGGGTCCCTCCTACCCTGACAGGGATGTCGACTATCCGACGGAGCTCCCGGTATTTGAGGAGGACGGCGTCTATATCCACTACCAGAGAGAAGACAACACCTATGACAACTGGACACTCTGGCTGTGGGATCCGGATGGGGAAGATGATTCCTTGGAAGATGACTTCAACTACCAGGATGACTACGGCGTCATTGCCGCCTATCCGCTTTCCCATTTCTCCTCTTCTCCTATGTCCCGGCTGGGATTCATCGTCAAACACAAAGGTTCCTGGGCAGTCAAGGACGGCACGGACTCCGACCGCTTCCTCGACTTCTCCACGGTCAGAAAGGACGAAAACAACATCTATCACATCTATCTGGCAGGAAAGGATCCCAACATCTACGACTCTCCGGAGAAGATCATAAGGGAAAGTCTGAAGAGCGCTTCCTTCCTGAATGAAAACAGTCTGTATCTTGAAGCCAGTCAGCCGCTGGAGACTTACCGTCTATACGGCGACGGGGAACTGCTGATAGAAGGAGACGGTGCCGGAAGAACGCGCTTTACCGACCGTCTCGCTGTCGTCGCCGACTTCTCGAAGTCCTACGAAGTGGAAGCGGAATTCCGTGAATCCGGAACGGTGCTGCGCATGCCGGTATCTCTGTGGGGTCTTTATGACAGCGACAGTTTCCATGAAGAATACTATTATGACGGGGTTCTCGGTGCCTTCTATTCCCCGGAAAAGACCGAATTCCGAGTCTGGTCCCCGGTCTCAAGCCGCATCACGTTAAGACTTTATGATTCCGGAACCCCGGTCTCTGTCTCTCCAAATGGCAATGACGACTTTACCGAAGCGGAGATGGTCAAGGGTGAGAAGGGCGTCTTCTCCTATACAGCAGAAGGAGACCTGAACGGAAAGTATTACACCTACTACGTCTATAACAGCGCCTATCCGGATGGCGAAGAGATCGTCGACCCGTACGCGAAGGCAGCCGGTGTCAGCGGCCTGCGCGGTATGGTGGTAGATCTGTCGAAGACCGATCCGAAAGGATGGAACACGGTGGATCATCTTTCCTATGACAGGAAGCAGCTCACTGTCTATGAGACCCATGTGGCCGATGTGACTTCTTCTGAGACCTGGGGAGGTCCGAAAGAACTCTCCCGTACGTATGCGGGCCTTATAGAAAAGGGAACGTCTTACAGCGAAGGAGAAAAGAGCGTATCGACAGGCTTTGATCACATCAGAGAACTGGGTGTCAACGCCGTGCAGCTCTTACCGGTCTTCGATCAGGCCAATGATGAGACGGCATACAAATTCAACTGGGGCTACAATCCTCTCAACTACAACGTCCCGGAAGGCATGTATTCCTCAGATCCGTATGACGGCGCTGTCCGCATAAGAGAACTCAAGGAGGTCGTAAAGGCCTTCCACGAGGAAGGGATCGCCGTCATC
>JAFOMB010000010.1 GCA_017419065.1 Erysipelotrichaceae bacterium
ATGATTCTATTCTATCATTTCTTGGAAAGTTCACATCTTTCTGCTAGACTGTCATTCAAAGGAGTTCCTATGACTGAAATACTTCGTACGATCGTGGAATACATCGCGTTCTTCCACCGCTATATATCTTCCTTCCTGCTCACTCACTTCGGGATCAGCGACGACAAGCTCATGCATCTGATCGTCATCGGAGGTCTGACGTTCCTCTTACTGTTTTTCTTACGGCCTCTGATCTCCTATCTGATCAGAAAACACAGAGAGATGACGCTCACCTTCATCTATGCCTTTACGATCATCCTGGTCCTGTCCTTCTCCATCGAGATCGGCCAGAAGGTCACCGGGACAGGCAGGATGGAATTCGTAGATATCGTCTATGGGATCTATGGCTTCTTCATCGCCTTTGCGGTCTATCTGATCCTGTATAAGTTCTTCTCACTGTTCAAGAAGAAAGGTGAATAAAAGATCTTCTGACAAGATCTTTTTTCTTTCTCTGTTTTTTATGCAGCGGCTGCAGCTGCAGCTGCCGCATGGGCTTCCGCGATCATGGAGACGGCCAGGGCGATCAGGGCGGTATTGTCCGGGTCATAGCCGCTGAAATAGGCAGAGGTCAGGGCAGCAGAGTGGGCGATGCGGTCCCTCTTATTGAAGCTGAAGATGCCCTTATAAGGCTTCTGTTTCGCTAAGAAGGCGTCGATCTGCTTGATCGTATCCAGGGCATCCGAGATCGGGATCTCGCTCAGGGCCAGGGCAGCTAAAGAGGAGAGTTTCATGTCTCCCGGCACCTTATAGCCTGCCTCCTTGAGTTCATCGTGGAGACGCAGGAAGCGGACGATGTTGAAGCGGATATCCCTTTCTCCCATACACAGGACTTCCGCTACCATCTGCCGGCTGTCCTGATAGGCGTCGATGTGGTCTTTCAATTGCCGGAAGCAGTTTTCGATATCATCCAGGATGCGGATGTCCTTTTTCGTAGTAGCCGCGATCAGGCAGGACAGCAGGATATCTTCCCCGCCTGTGAGAAAGCGGTGATCCCTCTTGATGCCCTCGTAGATCTCTTTTCCGAAGACGACAGCCTCCTCGACATACGCACAAAGCTCCGGTAACAGTAAAGACAGCAGAGCGGTATAGTCCCCCGGAACGAAGTAGTTCTTCAGGATCTCTCTTACTTCCAGGGATTCCTTCAGCAGTCTTTCCGGATAGCGGGAGGAAGACAGCTTGGAAAGGACGATGATCCTGAGGACACCACGGTAGCTGGAAAAGATGCCGGTCTCCTTCTTCAACATGTCTTCTGCTTTCTCCAGTGTTTCGATCTCCAGGTCCCTTCCCCTGGCTGTCGATTCGACAGCGGCCAGAGCACAGGCGCTGGCTGATTCGAACTTATAGCGGGAACGCAATAGTTCCTGATTGTACATGAAACGTTCCAGAAAATCTTTGAGTTTTTTGTCCATATTCTTTTACCCATGAAAAAAGGCAGTTGAAAACTGCCTTGTGTGCTTAGTCTGCCAGCGCGATATCGACGTAGCTGATATCGGTAGGTGTCTCTCTTCCGAAGAGGATGATGAGGACAGTCGCGACCTGTGTTTCGTCGTTCATACTGTCGACCGTACCCTCCATACCGGAGAACGGACCGGAGAGGATCTTGACGGAATCTCCGACCTTAAAGTCGACTTCGACGATCTTTTCGGCCTGACCGATACGGCGTAAGACGTTCTGCATCTCTTCTTCCTTGACCGGTAACGGCTTCGCACCGCCGCCGTAGGAACCTAAGAATCCGGTGACACCCGGCGTATTACGGACGACATACCAGGCCTCATCAGTCATGATCATCTCAACGAAGAGATAGCCCGGGAAGATGTTTTTGACGACTTCCTTGGACTTGCCGTTCTTGACTTCGATCTGTGCTTCTTCCGCGACGACGACCTTAAAGAGGTAATCAGAGATACCCATGGTCGCGATACGCTTCTCCAGGTTGTCTTTTACTCTGTTTTCGTGGCCCGCATAGGTGTTGACCACATACCATTCCTTTTTCTGTTCGGACATCTTACAGGACTCCGATCGTCTTTAAGAACAGGGAGATCAGGAACTGGCATGCGAAGAAAAACAACGCGAACGCAAAGGTAAAGACCAGGACCTGAACAGAGTTGTTCAGAAGGTCATCCTTCTTCGGCCAGCGGATCTTGCCGATCTCTTTAAAGATGGCACTGAGATTGAACCATTTCATACGTTTCCTCCTACTTTGTCTCTTTGTGCAGAGTGTGGGTGTTGCACTTCGGACAGAACTTCATCAGCTCGAGACGTTCCTGTCTCGACTTGTTTTTGTTTGTGACATAATTCCTGGACAGACATACGCTGCAGGTGAGGATCACCTTTTTCTTATCCTTCATAGCGGTCCTCCTTTTCGGTATATAAAAAGTTATCTCCTGATAACCTCTTATATTGTAAAGTTATTAGACTTCTTTTGTCAACGGGGAAGAGATCCTGCGATAGAGAGGAAGCTCCTGTTTCTTCATCACTTCCCGGTAGTTTTTCCGCATGCGGTAGATGCGGTTGTCGACCCTCTTGGAGGAGATGCCGAGCTCCTCGGCGATCTCTTTGTAGCCCTTGCGGGAAAGACGCATCTCCAGGATCTTCTTGTCTTCCTCACAGAGCCTTCTCATAAAGGATTCCATCACCTGAAGATCAAGAGTCTCCTGTTCCCTCTTTTCTTCCGTCATCGTCTCCTTCATCGTCTCTCTCGCATCGATGGAGGAAGGCTCTCGACGATAAACAGTGCGGTAGGAGTGATAGATGCGACTGACCCTTCTTTTTATGACGACATAGGCAAAGGAGGAGAACTTCACACCGCGGTCTTCCTGAAAGCCAAGACAGGCCTCGTGCAGGGCGAGACAGGCTTCCTGATATAAGTCGTCCTTGGATATGAAAAAGTCTCCCTGGGTGAGTCTGTAGGCCGAGATGATCTTGTAGATCATGTGCTGGTATTCCTTCAGGATGACCGGAAAGTATTCCTCATTCCCCTTCTGTACTTCGATGATCATTTCTTCGATTTCCATGCCTTCATCATAGAAGAAAAAAGACCCTTCCGGGTCTCATCCTTTTCTCATCTTCTTCTCAAAGAGATAGTCTATTTCGCTTTGATCCCTCTTTTTTCCAGGACCTCATAGATCAGGATCCCGGCAGATACCGAGGCATTCAGGGATTCTGTCTTTCCCTGTAATGGAAGTTTGACGGTGTAGTCGCATTCTTCTGTTACCAGACGGCTCATCCCGTCCGATTCCGAACCGATGACCAGTACGGTATTGAAATCATAATTCAGATCATCATAGGACTGCTTGGCGTATCCGCTGGATCCGACGATCCAGTAGCCTGCTTCCTTGAGCTTTTTCAGGGTATTCACGACATTGGCGACTTCCGCGACCTTCAGATATTCCAGGGCTCCGCAGGCCACTTTGGAGACCGTGTCATTGAGATGGGCACTGCCGTGTTTCTTATAGATCAGGCCGTCCGCACCGGCGCACTCGCAGGTACGTATGATGGCTCCCAGATTGTGGACATCCTGGATGCCGTCAAGAACGACGATGAGGCCGTTCTCCTTTTTCAACATCTCTTCCACAGTGGAAAGGTGGAATTCCTTCGCGTAGGCCAGGACACCCTGGTGATTGCCGCTGCGTGTGAGCTTGTCTAAACGCGCTCTGTTTACGACTTCAAAAGGGATCTTTCTTTCTTCTGCCAGCTTGAGGAATTCATGGTTGGCCAGCGCGATGATCTTTTCGACTCTGCCGTTTTCCAGGGCTTCCTTTACCGCATTGCGGCCGTAGATGATCTCACTCATTCTCCATGCCTCCTTCAAAGACTTTCCGGAAGAATTCTTCCAGTCTTTCCCTATCGCTCAGGTAGAGATAGCCGCACACCGCCTCCAGACCGCTGGCTGTCTCATAAGAGACCCTGTCGCCGTTTTTCGGGATGTGGCTGATCGCATTCCTTCCCCTCTTGTATACCGAGAGTTCCTCTTCCGTAAAGAAGTCCTCTTTCTTCAGTCTCTCAAAGACCTTTGTCTGTCCTCTGGCGGAGTTGTAGCGGTTGCATAAGGTCTGGAGCTTCTTAGGAACGTGATAGCCCTGTTCCAGATAGTACTCCCTTACCCGCAAAGTAAAGACCGCATCGCCGAGAAAGCTCAGGGAAGAACCGCTGAGTTCTCCCAGCTGCACTAGAGGATCCCCTTTTCCATCAGCTGTGTACGGTAGCCATCGGCCTTTTCAAAGTCCTTGGCTGCCTTGGCTTCATTCCAGAGTCTGTAGATCTCCTTGTCTTCTTCACTCATCTTTACAGCCGGGATATCGATGCCTAAGACATCCAGCATCTTCTTGAGAGAAGTATAGTGATCCGCTAAAGCGCTATAGTCGACTTCTCTGACACGGAGAGTCTGATTGAGGACCTTGACTTCATCGAAGATGACCTTGTAGGCATTCGGCGTATTCAGGTCGTCATTCATGGCTTC
>JAFOMB010000104.1 GCA_017419065.1 Erysipelotrichaceae bacterium
AGGACAGTCGGAAGTCTTCACCGGAAAGGCTCTGAAAGAGTATCCGCGTTCCTCCTACTATGTCGCCGACAAATACAACTTCCAGGCGATGCCGGACTATGAAAAGCAGTTCGCCCTGCAGCTGGAAAGGCTGGGGATGGATCATATCGATTTCTATCTCCTGCACGGCATCCAGGACAACTTCGCGGAAGAGATCCTGAACAACGGCTGCATCGAATACTTCGCGAAAATGAAAGAAGAAGGGAAGATCTCCTATCTGGGTTTCTCCTACCACGGCAATGAAGAAAACCTCTTAAAGTCATTGGAGAAGTACGACTGGGACTTTGTCCAGATCCAACTCAATTACTATGACTGGGAATACGGCAATCAGAGACGTCTCTATGAGATCTTAAAGGAGAGGAATATCCCGGTCATGGTGATGGAACCGGTACACGGAGGTCTTCTGAGCAGACTCAATGATGAGGCAAGAGAACTCCTGAAGAAGGAAGATCCGGACGCTTCTCCGGCATCCTTCGCGATGAGATGGGTCATGTCCCTGGACGGCGTGCAGGTCGTCCTGTCTGGCATGAACGAAGTCGAACAGGTCAAAGACAACGTCAGGACCTTCTCGGAGAATAGGAAAGTTACCGAAGAAGAGAAGGAACTGCTGAAGAAAGCCGCTTCCCTGCTTCGCAAGGATGTGCCGATGCCGTGTACGGGATGCCGCTACTGCACCCCGAACTGTCCGATGGAGCTCAATATTCCGGAACTGCTGATTTCCTACAATGAGTCCAGGGGACACGATTCCTGGAGACTGACAGGTCTCTGGGGTCTGCCGGAAGACAGGCAGCCGAAGGCCTGCATCGGCTGCGGTGCCTGTACAGCTCACTGTCCGCAGTCTCTCGACATTCCTTCCGCGATGAGAGAGATGGCAGAAGATCTCGAAAGAATGAGATAAAAAGAAGATGTCCTTCACGGACATCTTCTTTGTTTATTTCAGGAATCCTTTCAGGAAGTTCTTGGCCTGTTTATAGCCGAAGTTGACGAGTTCCCGGGAGACTTTATAGGTAGCCTGTCTCGCCAGACGGTCAGCGAAGGTAGGCCTGTTGGCCTTCCTGGCGGCCTCTCTGGCTTTCTGCTTGGCGATCTTTTCCTCCTCCTTGGCTCTCTGTTTGGCAGCTGCTTCCTCTTCCCTGACCCGGGCTTCTTCCTCCCGCATGTCATCGATGAGTTCGTAGGCACTCTCCGGATCGAAGAAACGTTCGTATTTTCCATAGACGGCATCCGTCTCAATGACATACTGGATGCGCTCTGCATTGGCGATCGTCATGGAGGATCTCGGCGGCAGGATCTTCGTCTCTTCGACGATGGAAGGAACACCTTCTTCATCCAGAGTGGATACCAGGGCGGTACCGGTCTTCATATTGGAGATCCTCTCCGCAGTATCGAAGGCCGGATTCTGACGGAAGGAGTCCGCAGCCATCTTACAGGCCTTGATCTCGGAAGGGGTATAGGCACGTAAGGAGTGCTGGATGCGGTTGGAGAGCTGCGATAATACCGTGTTCGGGATGTCGGAAGGATTCTGGGTACAGAAGAAGATACCGACGCCCTTGGAACGGATGAGACGGACTGTCGTCTCGATCTTCTCCAGAAGCTGTCTGGAAGCATTACGGAAGAGAAGGTGGGCTTCATCGAAGAAGAAGACGATCTTCGGAGCATCCAGGTCTCCGACTTCCGGAAGTCTCTCATAGAGTTCCTGCAGCATCCAGAAGAGGAACATCGAATACAGAAGAGGGTGGTTGTAGAGTTCTTCGCATTCGATCATATTCATGACGCCGTAACCGTTCTGTTCACTGAACCAGTCTTCGATATCGATGCTCTGCATCCCGAAGAAGAGATCGCCTCCCTGGCTTTCCAGTTCCAGGAGCTTTCTCTGTATGGCTCCGACAGACTGCTTGGTGACATTGCCGTATTTGAGGGTGTATTCCTTGGAGTGTTCCCCGACATAGGAAGCCATGGCCTGAAGGTCTTTCAGGTCGATGATATCCAGTTCCATATCCTGAGCTGCCCGGAAGATGATATTGAGGATGCCCTGCTGGACATCGGTCAGATCGAGCAGATGGGAGATGATCAGCGGTCCCATGTCCTGCAGCTTGACGCGTAAAGGATGGCCCTGTTTCTGATAGACGTCGTAGAAGTGGACAGGGTATTTGCGTACCTCATAGTCGTGGATGTCCATGGACTCCAGACGGCCTTTGATGCCTTCTTCGTCCCCCGGCACGATCATCCCGGTGAGGTCGCCCTTGACATCGGCGATGACAGTCGGGATCCCGAGATCGCTCAGCGATTCCGCGATCACTTTTAAAGTGACAGTCTTACCGGTACCGGTAGCTCCGGCGATCAGACCGTGTCTGTTCAGCATGGAAGGGGTGAGGAAAACTTCCTTTTCCCCGGCCTTTCCCAAGAGGATCTTATTATCTTTGATCATACGCGTTTCCTCCGTTTTTATTTTATCAGAGCTTTTGATAGATACTGATCAGAAAGTCCAGACTGACTCCCTTCTCAGATGTGTTTTCCAGTTTTTCTCTTCCCTCTCTTCCTGTCTTGACGCCGTACGGAGTCATATGGAAGAGGTCGAGCAGGCCGTCGTGGTCGATGAGGGGCCTGGAAGAGACCGCATACTCCTTTACTTTCTCCATCCCTTCGATCGGGATATCCCTGATCTCATTCTCCCGGACTCTTTCATAGAGGATCTCCTTGAGCTCGTAGAGGTGCCTCTCGTTCGGACGGACATAGAGGAAGAGACCTCCCTTTTTCAGGACTCTGGCGATCTCCTTATCTGCTAAAGGCGCAAAGATCGTCGTCACCATGTCGAGACTCTCATCCGGGAAGGGCAGTTCGAAGATGGAGGTAAGCAGATAGAAGGTCGACTTGTCCGTCTTGGAGGCATAGCGGAGAGCCTGCCGGGAGAGGTCGATGCCGAACTTCTTATCGGCCTTCATCTCTTTGGTATAGTAGCCTTCCCCGCAGGCCAGATCGCAGAGAACTTCCGGCTGATACTTCTCTGTCAGAGAGACGATCTCGTCTTTCAGAAAAGCGTAGTAGCCCCTTTGAAGAAAGGACCTTCTCGCATCGATGAGCTCCTTGGCGTCACCGGAGGAGGCGGAGTGGCGGTTGAAGTTGAGATAGCCCTCTTTGGCGATGTCAAAAGAGTGCCTGTTTTCGCAGCAGGCCTGCTTTCCCTGAAGAAAGAGTTTCTTATGACAGATCGGGCAGAGGACTTCCATGAGTCTATGATATCACCTTGCGTCTTTCTTCCAAAACAGGAGCGTTTTAAGGTAAAATGGAGGAAAGGAGAAATGAAGAATTATGAAATACGTTTGTAAAGTATGCGGTTATGTTTATGAAGGCGATGTACCGCCGACAGAGTGCCCGGTATGCCATGCGAAGGCCGAGATGTTTGAAGCTGTTGAAGGCGAAATGAAGCTCGCTGCTGAACACAAATTCGGTGTCTACGGCGCCACCGTCAAAAACAATCCGGATGTTCCGGAAGATGTCAAGAAGTACATCTATGACCAGCTGGTCGCCAACTTCCAGGGAGAATGCAGCGAAGTCGGTATGTATCTCGCCATGGCCAGAGTCGCTCATCGTGAAGGTTATCCGGAAGTCGGATTATACTGGGAAAAAGCTGCATTTGAAGAAGCAGAACACGCTGCGAAGTTTGCGGAACTCCTGGGTACCGATCTTGAAGCCAATATGACAGATTCCACAGCCAAGAACCTGAAGTGGAGAGTCGACTGCGAATACGGTGCTACGGCCGGCAAGACAGAACTGGCTGCCTGCGCGAAGAAGTACGGTCTCGATGCGATCCATGACACTGTCCATGAGATGGCCAGAGATGAGGCAAGACACGGCAGAGCCTTAGAAGGTTTCTATAACCGTTTCTTCAAGAAGTAAAGAGAAAAGCCGCTGAGCGGCTTTTTCTTTCGAAAGGATGTCTGACATCCTTTTTTTCTTTTAGAGGAAGGAGGAGCCTCCTGTGACGATCCAGCAGGCCAGGAAGGCAGCCATCAGAGCACCGGCATAGGCTCTTCCTGTCTGACGGTAGAAGTAGGTACATAAGACAGAGAAGAAGAGGACCTGCGGGACAAAGAGGATGAGGATAGACATGAACGGGCCGCCGAAGGTCGTTCCGAAGAGAACATCGGCACCGGGACCTATGCCCGCGAAGAACGGGATGTATTCCAGGAGGACGATGATCATGACACCGCCGGCCATCAGGAAGAAGTTCTTGAGCCAGTCTAAGAAGAAACCGAAAGGACCTTTCATATAGGTGGACCTCGTTCTGAGATCCCTCATGATCTTGGCATTGTTGAGAAGATAGAAGAGAGCGAAGATAGGCAGGTAGACCAGGAACTGGATGATGCGGATCGATGTGAACGGCCGGAAGAACGGCCAGATGAAGCGCAGATCCAAATGGAATAGGAGACAATAGAGCCAGTTGACGAGATAGACATAGGCGAAGAGGATCAGGACGAGAAGCAGACAGAGGATGAAGTTCCCGATGTCGAATTCTTCGCCTTCGATTCCTTTCTTTTTATTCTTGGAGCGGGTGATCAAAGAGGTGACGACCATCACGATGATCAGCAGGAGATACCAGCCCAGGAAACCGTTCCCGACCGTCATGCGGAAGATATTTTCCGGTAGAGGCAATAGCGCATGGCCTAACTGAGTCATGAACGGGAAGGAGAGGCCGGAGATCAGGATGGTGATCAGGGCTCCCTTCCACCAGGATCTTCTCGGAGGAAGGATCAGCTCGTTCGGCAGTTCTCTCGGTATGAGTGTGAATGGCGGGATGGACAATAAGAGATTCAGCAGAGGGAAGAGTCCTAAGAGTACCAGCAGCATGGCTGCCAGGACCAGGTATTCTTTCAAGAGAGCGGTAAAACTCGTATGATCGAAGTCATTCGGCAAGCCGATGGTCTTTTCAAACCAGTCCAGTGCTGTTTCAAGGCCCTTGGCGTTATGGGTCGTCAGACGGTGGTTGGTATAGAGGAGTTCCATCCTTCTGGCACTGCCGTCCGCAAAAGAACCGAAGGTCGTATTCCAGGCAGCCTTGTCCGCTGTCGTCCCCAGGAATTCATAACGCAGAGGCGTCTTTAAGAGGTCATCTGTCACGTTCCTCTGATAGTCGCGGAAGTAGGAGAATTCATCATACTTCGCCTGCAGGAGGAGGACGTTGTTGAAGGTGTATTTCGAGGTGTCGTAGGCACTCTCTCTAAAGAGTTCCCCGCACTGTAAGACGATGGCCTTCGGGGCGATCGGCGTCTTTGAATAATCAGCCGCGACCGACCAGCTGGACCAGGTCCCCATGGAGTGGCCGGAGAGGGCCATGCGGGTATTATCGACATAGTCGAGTTTCGATAAGAAGTCATAGGCGATGGAACCGCCGGCGGAGGAATCGGTGATGGCGTTGCCGTCGGCGTCCTTGGAATAGCGGTCCTTGAAGAATGAGAGATTGGAGAAGTTCATGAGGAGGCGGTAGCGTACCGTACCTCCGATCGGGACATAGGTCTTGTCGGCCTCGGAATCATTCCCGTAGTTGACAGAGACCTTGTGGTTGACATAGCCCCTGGCCTTTAGACCGATGGTGGAGGCGCCGTGTCCGTATTCATCAAGACACAGGACGACCACGCCTCTTCTGGCCAGTTCGATCGCATAGGCTGCACAGGTCTCGTGGTCATTCTGATAGCCGTGCAGCAGCAGGACGGCCGGTGCCTTGTTTTCAGAAGAAGCGCTCTTCGGGATGTAGAGCTTATAGGTCAGAGAACCATCTGCTGTTTCGATCTTATCTTCCCTGATCGTGACTGTCCCGTTTCCGTGCTGGAGCAGATCTGCGACTCCCATACAGACAGTAGCCAAAAGCAGACAGACGGCAAGAAAAATCAGCGCAGTCTTTCGTTTCATATGATTTCCTCCGGAAGTTTCCTTCCTGTTTCCTTACTTTCACTCTAAACTGTTTGGACACGGGATTCAATGAAAGCGAAGTGATTTATAATAAAAATGTAATGAAAGAAAAGCTCCATCAGGATGCCCTGAAGATCATCGAATACTCCCTGAAAAAAGCTCGTCCGGACGAGAATATCCTGAAGATCCTGAAAGACATGCCGAAGGGAAAGGGGAAAGAGATCCTCGTTTCTGTCGGGAAGGGTGCTTTCGCCATGGCAAAGACAGCTCTGGAATGCCGGAGCTTTGATCAGTCTGTCATCCTGACGAAATACGGCTATCTCGAAGAAAAACTGAAGGAAGCAGAGAGCTATGAAGCCGGCCATCCCCTGCTGGATGAAAACGGCATCAAAGCCTCTGAGAGGATCCTGGAGATCACGGAAGATCTGGACATGGATGATACTGTCTTCTTCCTTCTTTCCGGCGGTGCCAGCGCTCTTTTTGAAGTGCCGGCCATCCCGTTAGAAGAACTGCAGAGAGTCAATGGGGAACTGCTGAAAAAGGGTGCCGATATCAAAGAGATCAATACGATCCGCAAGCGCCTTTCCCTGGTCAAGGGAGGCCGTTTTGCGGTACACTGTGCCCCGGCACGCGTCATCACGATCGTCCTCAGCGATGTCCTGGGAGATCCTCTGGATGTGATCGGCAGCGGACCGACAGTCCCTGACCGCTCAAAAAGCAGGGAGGCTATCGAGATCGCGGATAAGTACTCTCTATCGCTTTCCGAAGAGGGAAGAGGGAAGCTGGAAGAGGAACCTGTGAAGCAGCTGCATAACTCCGAAGTCTGTTTCGCAGGGAACCTTTCGATGTTTATCGAAGCCGCCAGAGAGAAATGCGAAGAGCTCGGCTATGAAACAAGAGTATTGAAAGACTATATGACCTCAAAAGCCGGCGATCACGGAAGAAGACTGGCTGAGGAGGCTTTAAAGATATCGGAAACCGGAAGAAAGACAGCGTTGATACAGGGCGGGGAACCTGTAGTAATCGTAAAGGGAAACGGTATGGGAGGAAGAGCCCAGGAGCTCGCCTTATCCGCTGCCCGGATCATTGAAGGAAGAGACATCGCCGTCTTCTCCTATGGATCTGACGGGACAGACGGTCCGACAGATGCGGATGGCGGCTATGTGGACGGCGATACGGCTCTTATGGCCGATAGAAGGGGCATCGATATAACAGCTTCCCTGGATAACAACGATGCCTATCACGCTCTCAAAGAACTGGACGGTCTCATCATGACCGGTCCTACCGGGACCAATGTCAATGATCTGGCTGTCGTCCTCATATCAGGAGAAGAGATATGGCAAAAAGAAAAGTGATCATCGATACCGACTGCGGATCGGATGATGCGATGGCTATCGCGATGGCACTGAAGGAAGAAAACGTAGAGATCCTTCTTTTCAGCTGTGTAGCGGGAAATGTCGAGATGGGAAGAGCTTTGATCAACACCCTGGCCACACTGGAAATGACAGACACGTACTATCCGCCGGTATACCGGGGATGTGAAAGTCCTTTAGTCCAGGAGTGGATCGGGGCGAAAGAGACACATGGCGAAGACGGGATGGGAGATATCGGTCTCTCTCGTACCTCCTTGAAAGCTGCGGAAGGACGGGCTGTCGAAAAGATCGCCGAAGTGCTTAGGGACAGTGAGGAAAACAGTATCGAGATACTGACCCTGGGTCCTCTGACCAATATCGCCATGGCGATGCGTTTATATCCGGAAGAGATGAAGAGAGTGAAGTCCATCACGATCATGGGTTCTGCCGGACTGGGGTACGGCAATGTCACGGTGTCCGCGGAATACAACATCTATCAGGACCCGGAAGCAGCTGATATCGTCTTCCGCTTCGGTGTTCCTGTGATCCTGGTCGGCTGGGATGCCTGTCTGGAGGAAGCGATGCTGGAAGAAGAGGAGATCGAGGAGATCCGGAGATCCTCTGATCTGGGAAGATTCTGCATCGATTCGAACAGGGTCCTCATGTCTCTCAATCGGGAGAGGTTTGGAAGGGATTGCCTGGATATGGCTGATCCGGCAGTCGAAGCGGCCTTCTTATATCCGGAATGCATTGAAAAGGAAGGGGACTTCTATGCGGAAGTCGACCTGAGTCACGGACCTTCCTATGGGAATGTCCTGATCGATGTCCCGCATTTTACCGGAATGAAGGAGAACATCCATCTGATATGGAAACTGAAGCCTGATCTCTTCAAGAGATATCTGATACAAAAGCTGAGATAGTGTTTGCATAAGAAAGTCTTTTATAGTAGAATAATTGAGCGAATAGATAACTATTCCTTGCCCAGCAATGGGCCGTCAGTCCAGAAGGAGGTAAATCATGAAACAATACGAGACGATGTATATCATCAAGTCCGGTCTTGACGACGCTGCCAGAAATGCGCTGATCGAAGAGATGCATGGCATCATTACGAATCACGGCGGCAGCATCGATAACGTCGATGACTGGGGCATGAAAGATTTCGCTTATGAAATCGATGGTATGACAAAAGGCTACTATGTAGTCGTCACGTACACTGTTGATGTCGAAGGTTTGAATGAATTCAACCGTCTGATGCGCATCAATGGTGACGTCGTTCGTCTTCTGACTATTTCAGAAGATGAAAAGAAAAGCGGGAAGTAATCCATGATCAACCGCGTTGTATTAGTCGGTCGTCTGACCAGAGATATCGAATTAAGGAAGACCAGTTCCAACATTTCCACCTGTCGTTTCACAGTTGCCTGTGACAGACGATTCCAGTCGAATCAGCCGGGAGCTCAGACTGCTGACTTTATCAGCTGTGTCGCGTGGAGGCAAAATGCGGAATTCTTAGCGAGATATGCCAGCAAGGGCTCGATCGTCGGTGTCGAAGGAACGATACAGACAGGAAGCTATGAAGGGAAAAACGGCAAGGTCTATACGACAGATGTCGTCTGCGACAATGTGCGCCTGATCGGCGGCAGAAGCAATTCCACTCAGGATACTTCTTCCCGTTACGAAGCACCGAGAACGCAGGAGACCTTCACACCTAGCAGCGATACAGGTTACAGCGCCGATGAGAACTTTGATGATGATTTCTCGAACACTCCATCCCTGGATATCTCCAGTGATGACCTACCGTTTTATTGATAAGAGAGGAAAGAACAATGGCTTTTAGAAAACAGAGAGTCGGATATAAGAAGGTCTGCTACTTCACCAAGAACAAGATTACTTATATCGATTATAAAGATGTTGAACTGCTGAAGAAATTCATCAGCGCCAATGGCAAGATCACTCCGAGAAGAGTGACCGGAACCAGTGCGAAGTATCAGAGAATGCTGGCTACGGCTATCAAGAGAGCCCGCCAGATGGCTTTACTTCCATACATCGCAGACTAATCACAAAACATGCCTCCACGCTTTCGGAGGCTTTTTTATCTTATGAACCAGACTAAGAAAATCACACAGGGCGCACTGATGCTGGCGATCGTCTTCGCCCTCATGTACATCAATCTGAGAATGGCCAATGTCCTGGATACCTTCATCATCCTGGCCATCCCGGTCGTCATCATCCTGTATTCCTCGATGAATGACCTGCGGGACGGGATGATCCTGTGTTTCTCCATGGGTCTCATGGGGATCATCCTGGGTGTTGCGGCTGTCTCACCGAGCTATATCGCCTACTTTCCGGTCTCGATGATCGTCGGGATCGGCTACAGCTGGGGCGTCAAGAAGGACTTCTCGAA
This sequence comes from Erysipelotrichaceae bacterium, assembly GCA_017419065.1. Taxonomy (GTDB): domain Bacteria; phylum Bacillota_I; class Bacilli_A; order Erysipelotrichales; family Erysipelotrichaceae; genus Colivicinus. The sequence continues at coordinate 9,700 of JAFOMB010000104.1, forward strand.
GGGGAAGCTTTTGATGACCGCCATCCTCCTGTTCGTATTGGGAGAGATCATTGTGACCTTCCTGATCATGCCTTTATTGGGCATCCCTGTCAAGGAGATGCTGAAAGAGATGAAGGTGATGTTCAGCGGAGAAGCGTATGCGGAGATGGGAGAGAGCGGGGCCGTCATGAAACAGGCCATGGAACAGCTCATCGCCCGCTTCGGAGACAAGTTCGATGCCTTCATACTGGCCCTCTATATCTTAGTCGTCGGTATGACAGGGGTCCTGGAAGGAGCCATCATCCACATCCTGTCTGTCTTCCTGTTGCGCCGTTTCCGGATCAAGGAACTGGGTTCCATGTCCCTCTATGACATCAAGGACAACCCGGTGATTGCCTACTTATGCATTGGAGCCATCTTCGCTTTCTTCCTGGCCGGAAGGAGTGAAAATGCCACGCTTTTCGCCGTTTTGACCATATTGGCCCTGATCGGCGCTATAATATTAATATATTACGGCTATGTTTTCGTGATGCTGTACGGAGGGATCGTCCTGAAGAGGAACCTCACGCTGCTTTTGATGCTGATGATGTTCTTCCTGGCGCCTGTCTTTGCGATCACCCTGGTCATCACGGGTTTCCTGTACTGCAGCGGACCGTTACGCCGTTATATCGAAACCAAGAGGAATAGCCTTTGAACAGACTGAACAGACTCAAAGTCATCACCGCTCTGATCACCATTGCTTCCATCGGCATCATCGCCGTCATGTTTTTCGTATTCAAAAAAGCGGACATGCTGATCCCGGCCGTCATCGTCTTCCTGTTCGCGGCTGTTCTGGTAGCCGTCTTCTATTCTCTGGATTCCATACTCGATGAGAATGCCCAGGCGGTAGAGGAGAACATCGCGGCCGGAAACAGGTCTGTCTTCCTGGCAGGGGATGTCGGGGTGCTGTCTTTGAGTGAAGACTTCCAGATCACCTGGATGTCCTCGATGTTCCATGAGCGCCATCTCAACCACACCGGCGAGAAGATCCTGCTCTGGTTGCCGGAACTCCAGGATCTGCTGATGGGCAATTCCGAAAGAAGCATCGTCATCATCAATGACGACAAATACGCGGTCTCCCGCAGCGAAGAGGAAGGTCTCCTCTTCTTCAAGGACATCTCGAAAGAGTATGACCTGGAAAAGAAACTGGAAGATGACGCCTCTGTCTTCGGCATCGTCTCCTATGACAACTATGATGAATCTTCCGAGAGCGAAGATGACATCTCCTATGTCAACACCAATATCAAGGTACCGGTCATTGAATACTTCAAGAAGTTCAATGTCGTATACAAGACTCTTCGAAACAACCGTCTTCTCCTGATACTCAATGAAAAGCAGTTCCGCGATCTTTCCAATGACCGCTTCTCCATCCTCAACGATGTCAGACGGGAAGCCAAGAAGAACGATCTTGATATCACGCTGTCCATGGCCTTTGCGAGAGGCAGCGATGATCTCGGAGAACTCGATGCGGCAGCCCAGACCCTCATTGAACTGGCCCAGACCAGAGGCGGCGACCAGGTCGTCGTGAGAAAGATGGGAGAGGAAGCTGTCTACTTCGGAGGTTCTTCGGAAGCCAGAGAGAAGCGCAGCCGGGTCAAGGCGAGAGTCATGACCAATACGATCCGTGATCTGATCACCGATTCCGAGAACGTCATCATCGTCGGACATACGGATATGGATGCCGACTGTATCGGTTCTGCCCTGGTCATGTCCAATATCGCCCGTATCCTGAACAGGGAGGCCTTCATCGTCTGCCGTTCCGGAGGCGCTGATGCGATGATCGCCGATGTCCTGGAGAAGTATTCCGATGAACTGGAGAAGAAACACAATCTCGTCACGGAGAACGAAGCCATCAATCACCTGAGTGATGACAGCCTGGTGATCATGGTCGACCACCACTCTCTGGCACAGTCCAACGGTGTCAGTTTACTGAAACAGGCGAAGAAGATCGCCATCATCGATCACCACAGACGAAGAGCCGATCTCGATGTGGATCCGACCCTCATCTACGTGGAAGCCGGAGCCTCTTCCGCGACAGAGCTCACGGTGGAATTCCTGCAGTATATCGGCAAGCATCCGGAGATCTATCCGAATGAAGCCAATATCATGTATCTGGGCTTACTGATCGATACCAACCGCTTCCGTGTGCGTACCGGAACGAGGACCTTCGATGTGGCCAAGACATTGCGTAACTACGGCGCCGATCCGGTGGTCTGCGATGAACTCTCGCAGGAGCCTTATGAACTGGTCCAGAAGAGGACAGCGCTGATCTCTTCGGCCGTTCTCTATCACGATGAAGTTCTCATCTCGACGATGAAGAACGACATCGTACCGCGTTCTATCGCCTCTCAGGCAGCGGATTCGATGATACAGGTCAAGGAGATCGAAGCCTCCTTCGTCATCGCCCATGCCTCGGAAGACGATGTCATCATCTCAGCGCGTTCCAAAGGAAAGATCAACGTCCAGGTCATCCTGGAGAAACTGGGCGGAGGCGGCCATATGACCTCTGCCGGATATCAGAGCAGGGACGAGTCTGTCAGCGATCTGAAGTTCAAGCTGCAGGAAGTCCTTGATGAATACTACGAAGAAGGAGGAATGGAAAATGAAAGTGATCCTGCTTAACGATGTCAAGAAAGTCGGCAAGAAGGGAGAAGTGAAGGAAGTTTCTGACGGCTATGCCCGGAATTTCCTGATCGCCAGATCCCTCGCCGTTCCATACAGTGAAGGTTCTGCCAAGGTCCTGGAGAAGCAGAACGAAGACAAGATCCGGGAAGATGAAGAGAGAAGAAAGGAAGCTCAGGCTGTAAAGGAAGAGATCGAGAAGAAGGAATTCCTCTTTCCGGTCAAGTCCAAGAACGGCAAGGTCTTCAATTCCGTCTCTTCCAAACAGGTCGCTGAGCACCTGAACAAGCAGGGCTATGCGGTAGACAAGAGAAAGATCATCGACAATGAACCGATCACTTCTCTTGGCTACAATATGATCCGCATCGAGCTCTATAAAGATGTCATTGCGACTGTCAAGATCAGACTGGTCGAAGAATAGGAGCCTCCATGTCCAATAAAGCGATCCCGTACAGTATCGAAGTCGAAGAATCCCTGCTGGGAAATCTTTTACTCTACCCGGAAAGCTTGAAAGCCGTGGTCGATGCCGGGGTGGAATCCGAGGATTTCTATCTCGATAAGCACAAGCGTATCTACAACATGATCATCTCCATGTATGACAACAAGGAGAAGGTCGATGTCGTCTCCTTTTCTTCCAAACTGAAGGATTTTGACTACTTCGATAAGGTCGGAGGCATGGAATACCTGATGAAGCTCGTGGAGTCCACGATCTCCGCCTCCAATACCGAAGAGTATATCCGCATCATCAAAAACAAGTCTCTCTCCCGTCAGATCATCAAAGCCGGAGAAGAGATCGCGGAATCTGCCTATGACGGTTCCGTCAATATCGATGCGATGCTGGAAAGCGCTGAGGAGAAGATCCTGGGCATCACCAGGAGCCGTACCGATGCGGACTTCAAGGCCGGAAGCGTCGTCTTCGACGATGCGGTCAAACAGATCGAAAAGATCCAGGAAGCCGGTACGACGATCACCGGTGTCCGTACTTTATACACCGATTTAGACAGGATGACAGCCGGTTTTCAGAGAGGGGACCTCATCATCCTGGCGGCCCGTCCGAGTATGGGTAAGACCGCACTGGCTTTGAACTTCGCGCTCAACAGCGCCTCGGTCACCCAGGGAGCCATCGCCATCTTCTCTTTGGAAATGCCGGCAGAACAGCTGGCGGTGAGAATGCTGGCGGCGAAGTCCACCATCGAGATCCAGAAACTGCGTACCGGAAAGCTCGATGACAAGGACTGGTCCTTGCTCAACGAAGCTTCGCAGGAGCTGCGCATGCAGCGCTTCTTCATCGACGATACACCGGGTATCCGCGTAGCGGACATGTATGCCAAGGCCCGCAAACTGCAGAATGACCATGGTCTCTCCATGATCCTCGTCGACTATATCCAGCTGATACAGGCGACCGGCAAGTCCGAGTCCAGACAGCAGGAAGTCTCCGAGATCTCCCGGCGTCTCAAGGCCATGGCCAGAGAGCTGAATGTACCGGTCATTGCCCTGTCTCAGTTATCCAGAAGCGTGGAATCCCGTCAGGACAAGCGTCCTATGCTTTCCGACCTGCGTGAATCCGGCGCTCTGGAACAGGATGCCGACCTCGTTCTCTTCCTCTACCGTGATGAATACTACAAGAGGGAAGAGGGAAGCGAACAGGAAGCCAGGGAAGATGTCGAACTGATCATCGCCAAGCACCGTAACGGTCCTACCGGCGTCGTCAATCTCGCCTTCGAGAGGACGATCAACGCCTTCTATTCCATCAAGAACGACAACGAGGGACAGCGATGAAGCGCCTTCTGACCATTCTCGTCTGTCTTCTTCTATCAGGAGCCATCGTATTCGGGCTCCCTTTACTCGTGAAAGAGGAGAAGATCGCTGAAAACAGAGACAATGAGGAATCCATCATCTCCCAGAAGATCCTGAGCTATGGAGAAAAGGAGCACACCTACTACAAGCTCTACAACTCCGGAAAGCTTGTCGGTGTCATCACCGACAAGGAGAAGATCGATGCGGCGATCGATGAGGAATACAGAAAATACGAAGAGTCCTTCCCGGATACGGGACTGGACTTCAAGGAAGACCTCTATCTCGCGAAGGAGACTTCCTATATCGAATTCGAAGATGTCGATGAGGAGATCATCGACTATCTCCTGAAGAATGAGCTGCTGGGTGTCGAGACCACAGCTGTGGAATTCTCTACGAATGAAGGTGTCTACGACATCATCTACGTACAGGATCCGGATGACTTCTATGCGGCCAGGGATGCCTTCATCCTCAACTTCATCTCGGAAGATACCCTGAACACCCTCCGCAATAACGAAGAGATCGCTGATCCGGTAGACTTCGGCACGATCGAGAAATCGATACAGATCCGGGAGAAGATCACGATGGACGATGCCGTCGCTTCTCCGGAAGATATCTTCACCTCGGAAGAGGAGATCTTCGACTATCTCTGCTACGGCAGGAATGAGGAAAGACAGTACTATACCGTACAGGAAGGGGATACCCTCCGTTCGGTAGGCTACTACTTCGGCGATATGTCGCCGCGTCAGATCGTCATGCTGAACAGGGGAACGCTCTCCAGCGTCGATGACGTCTTAAAAGCCGGAACAGAGCTCAATATCACTTACTATACTTCTCCGATCACGATCACCGTCATCAAGGAGAGACTCACCCAGGAAGCGGTCACACCGCCTTCTCCTATCTACAAGGAAGACGATTCCCTGGCAGCCGGAAAGACGGAAGTCGTCACACCGGAGATCAGCGGTCTCAACAATATCCTCTATGAAGAGACCTGGGTCAACGGCGTCCTGCAGGGAGGTACTGTCAAATCCACCTATACAGTCAGAGAACCGGTACAGGGCGTCATCGCCCTGGGAACGATGCCGGTCGTGACGACCGGTTCGGGAAACTTCGGCTATCCGGTCGATTCCCCGATGATCACCTGCCGTATCGGGTGCTACTATGGCCACAACGGTACCGACTTCCAGTCGCGTTATGACCGCTGGGGCAATATCTACGCTGTCGACTCCGGCGTCGTTGAAAGGCAGTCCTATGACGGACTCTCCGGAAACTACGTCGTCATCAACCACAATAACGGCTACTGGACGTGGTACGGCCATGCGAGCCAGTTCTATGTCTCGGTAGGAGACAGTGTCGAAAGAGGGCAGGTCATAGGCCAGATCGGTATGACCGGCTATGCGACAGGTCCGCATGTCCACCTGTCGATGTTCTACGGATGCGCTCAATGGAGCTGCATGATCGACGCCTGTTCGGTCATGAATTGCGCAGGATTGGATGGCTGATATGAATAAGAACCGTTTACTGATCGTAGTGATCATACTGTTAGCGTTATGGAATGTCTTTTCCACTGTCTATTTCAACAGCCGTCTGTCTGAAAGACTGGCGACCCATGAGACTACTGTCAACAACTTCACGGTCAACGGCTTCTCCACCGATCTCACGGGAACGGTAAAGAATGCGCGGAGCTCCATGGTGACAGTGGATGCGGGAGGAACAGCCTCCGGCTTCATCTACCGCTATGAAGATGAAAAGACCTATATCGTCACTGCCTATCATGCGGTATCGAGCGGTGCCAATATCTATGTGACCTTTGATTCCGGCTACCGCAAGGATGCCGTTGTGCTGGGATATGATATCTATGCGGATCTGGCCGTTCTTGAAGTCGAGATGCCGTATGAGAGCCGTCCGGTGAAGATGGGAAGTCTCGATACGGTCCAGGACGGGGAATTCGTCCTGCTGATCGGTTCACCTCTATCCGGTGACTATCAGGG
>JAFOMB010000105.1 GCA_017419065.1 Erysipelotrichaceae bacterium
CTGACGAAGTCCGTAACACCTCCGGCTTCCGCCATCGTGTAGTCGAGTCTGCACATCGCCGGGATGGCATACTCCAGACCGAGCTGCTTCATCAGTGTACAGATCCCGCACTTCGTAAAGCGGGCTTCATAGCCCCTTCCGTCTTCATAGGGATAGTATTCCATATTCCAGGAATAGGGATTCCGGTCAGCTGCTCTGAAGGCCGCTGTCTTCTTCATCCCTTCGATATCCTTCTCTGTAAACTTTTTCTTTCCTGACCTGCGGCAGAACCAGTTCATCGGTCCTGTCATCATGGAATTCTTATAATATTCTGTCAGTTCTTCGACAGAGTGTTTATGAGTATGTAAGAGAAAAGCCGACAGCATCGCACAGGAGACGATATTCATCTTGAAGCGGTCTTCCTTCTCAAATTCCGGAAGTCTGTCTATGATCTTTTTATATTCCTGTTTCGCTGAGGCATAGATCTTCTCAGCTTCTTCTTTTGGATAATGCAGGGTATCGGCCAGTTCCTTTTTAAAGGAAGAAGCGAAGAGAGCCCACATGCCCCAGGGCATTCCCGCGTATTTCACTTTGCTGCCTCTACCGCTATCCACGGTTTTTTCTCATGATGGAAGGACTTCACCGTCTTGAAACCGGCTTTCTTTAAAGCTGCCTCTATTTCTTCCGCGGTATAGTTCTTCATACCGTCGATGATCTTTTCAAAGTCCTTGGAGGTCTTGTCTGTCCCGTCCGACTCGTTGACGATGAGGAAGACACCGCCCTCTTTTAAGACACGGTGCACTTCCCGGAAGCACTTTTCCAGGCCCGGCCAGAAGTAGACTGTCTCAAAGGCCGTCACCAGATCAAAACTGTCATTCTCGAAAGAAAGCGAGGAGACATCTCCCTGTGATACAAAGCACTTTCCTTTTTCGATCGCCTTCTGATTGTATTTCTTCGAAGCCTCCACAGAGATATCGGAATAATCTATCCCGTAAAGAACAGCTCCCGGGAAGATCTTCCCGAGTTCCGCGAGATTGCCGCCGCCTCCGCAGCCGACATCCAGGATCTTTCTGGGATCTCTGATGCGTAATTGGGAGATGCCCCAGTCGGCATTCTTTCTGTGGCCGCTGTTCATCGTGGAAACCATGATCTTTCCGAGAAAGCCCTCCGGTTTTCTCGTCTGATTAAAGAATTTTCTTAGAAGTCCCATATCATTTCTTTCCTTTCAGCAGTTTCGATCCCTTCAGCATCATCAAAGCAGCTTCTTTTCTGTCCATAAACATTCCGTCAGTGGTATCGATGAGTTCGACTTCTTCATAGCCTTCTCTTCTCAGTTCTTCGCAGAACTTCTCCATATCGCCATAGCGCACATTGGACATGAGATCATGGATGGCGAAGGTACCGCCCTTCTTCAGGACCCGGAGAGTTTCTTTCAGCAGTTTCTGTTTATTATGACCGGTGATATTGTGATAGACGTAGTTGGAAGTGACCGCGTCAAAGCTCTCATCTTCAAACGGGAGCCTGCAGGCATCGCCGCTTTCAAAGGAGACATTTCCGACACCTTCCGCTTCCGCGTTCTCCTCGCAGGTCTTCTTATTGAAGTCCGGATACTCGATGCCCCATGGATCGACACCGATCATCCGGCCCTGCGGATTCCTCTTCGCAACAGCGATCGTCAAAGCTCCGCTTCCGCATCCGACATCAAGTCCGACACCGCCTTCCGGCAGGGTGATGTGTTCCGCTGTCCCTTCGACGATCTGCTTCGACAGTTTTCTTTCTCCCTCATAGGAGAACTGACTTCTGGCATAAAAACACCAGGCGCCGAAGGCTCCGCAGCCCAGAGCCCCAGCCAGTAAAGCGGCGCCGCCTATATTCCTGACGCCTTTTGGAAGATCCTTTCCGAAGACCTGAAGACCGATATCGGCAGCCGCCAGTGCAGCGGAAGCAGCCGCGAAACCGACGGCCATTTCCTTAGGTACCCAGTTGTGGTAATTCGCTTTCATATCATTCTCCTTTGAAGACGATCTTTACGATCCGCATCTTAATAAAGTTATCGCCGAAACGGCTCAGGAAACGGTATAGAGGCCTGATCTTCTTTCCGAGATCCCGGTATCCCGTCATATAGCCTCTAGAGGTCACCGAGGAGAAGTCCGGACTCCATCCTTCGATCTCCTTCAGATCTTCTACCGCGAAATAGGCACCGACATCCTTGATCTCCGCCTCTTTGATCCAGGTCTTCAGCATCATCTTCACGCCCTTGGAGTTGCAGGCATCAAAGACCAGGACACCCTTCGGGAACCTCTTCGCCATCTCTGTAAAGAGGGCTTTGACCTGCTCCTTCTGGAAGTAGTAGAAGACTCCTGCCGCAAAGAAGACAGCGCCTTTGGATCCATCGACTCTGTCCATCCAGGAGAAGTCATTGAGATCGCAGGCGATGTTTTCTTCTCTCTTTGAGGAAGGAAGCAGCTTCTCCCTCATCTCGATGACGCCCGGAAAGTCGAAGTTACAGCCATGGCAGAGGACGTTGTCCACCTTCTGAAAGGTCGTATCGAGACCGCAGCCGAGGTTGACGACAGCCGCCTCCGGGTATTCCTTCAGATATTCCGATACTTCATAGGCCAGGTCATACTGTCTCTGGGCCACTTCGATGCAGCCGAAAAGACCGATGATGTTGTCCATCTTCTTTCCCTTCTCCTTGAAGTCGAAATCGATCATGTCGACCAGCCTTTCGCTTTCCTTGTCATAGAAGAGTTCGGGGAAGCGCTCGGAACAGAGTTTTCTGCCGTAGAGCGGGATGACCAGAGTCTCCTGGACCGTGTTCTTTTCAATGCGGTATTTTTCCATAAGCAGTCCTCATTTGTTAGTTTATATTAACTAATATTTATTATACGCCTGCTCAACTCTTTTGAAGAGTCTTTCCCGGTGTTTTATACTTTAGAAGGAGGAGAAACTATGTCCTGTCCTGTTACGATCATCTTTATCCTCATTTCCATCGTTCTCTATATCCTCACGGAAGCGGAAGC
>JAFOMB010000011.1 GCA_017419065.1 Erysipelotrichaceae bacterium
AAAACATGATATTCTATTTAAGCACGGACACTTAGCTCAGTTGGGAGAGCACATCCTTGACGTGGATGGGGTCAGGGGTTCGAGTCCCTTAGTGTCCACCATGATTCCCATGAAGCCCTTATATGAGGGCTTTTCTTTTTCCTTTGGAAAACTCGATTATAATAGTCTTATGCACACAGAAGAATTCTTTACACATTATCCCATCAGAAGAGCGGATTCCAATAAGTTCGATAACGGCAGAGTCTTTCTGATCGGCGGTTCCTACGGGATGGCCGGAGCTGCCATTCTCAACATCCTCGGAGCCAGAAGTGCCGGAGCTTCCTATATCGACGTTCTCCTTCCCGAAGAGATCTATCCGATCGCTGCCGTAAGAGAGATCACGGCTGTCTATCATCCGGATGACTGTGAGAAAGACCGGATCGGGATAGCGGCTTTACAGAAGGCGAAGGCCGTCTCTTTCGGTTCCGGGATGACGAATCATCCAAAGAAGAGAAAATATCTGAAATATCTGTCTGAAAACGTCAAAGTCCCGCTTGTCGTCGATGCGGAGGGATTGCGCATCCTGGCAGATCATCCAACCTATTCAAAGAATATGATCCTGACGCCGCACCTTGGTGAATTCTCAGCTCTTACGCGTCTTTCTGTCGATGAGATCCAAAAGGATAGAGAAAACATCGCAATCTCCTTCGCAAAAGAGAAAAACATCACTCTCGTCTTAAAAGGACCGGGGACTCTCGTGGTCGATGCGAAGGGAAGACTCTATCGGAATGATTCCGGCAATGAGGCACTGGCCAGAGCAGGAAGCGGCGATGTCCTGACCGGGATGATCGCCGGACTCTGCAGTCTCTATGATGATGCCTACCAGGCCGTCTCAGATGCTGTATGGCTGCACGGTCATCTCTCAGATGAAGCCTGCAGGACGCATTCCAAGGAGATCTTCGATCTCACGAAGTATCCGGAATACGCCGATGCCTTCTTCAAAAGAAGAAGCAGCGAAACAGAATGAAGTACGGAAACGAATAAGGAAATCCGAAGAACTTAATCGTGAATTGTGATGAGAAAAAAGGAGAATCTATGGAAACCAAAAGAACAAATACTAACGCTATTATCGGATTTGGATTGTCTTTGGGAGGCTATTTTACCAATATGTCCTTAGGAATCCTGTTAATTATTGCCGGCTTTATCTTTTCAATTATTGGATTTGTACAAATCAAAGAACGAGGGGAAAAAGGAAAAGTATTCGCCATCCTAGGTTTTATTTTATCGTTGCTAGCGTTTATTCTGGCAATACTAGCAAACTTATATCCTGAATTGTTTAACTATTGATTTTTGGGAACATTTTGGGAACAGCGGTATTAATTTATGACGATTATTATCAAATAATGGAAAATAGTGTTTTTTAATAAAAAGCCCTAAATAAAGCATTACCAAACAATGAAAAACAATGGATAAATGTATTATCGTGAATTAGTGTCCACCATTTGAAAAGAAACGCCGAAAGGCGTTTTTGTTTTATATCCCTTCCCTTGGCGTATTTTCTGCAGGTCCTTCTGCTAGAATAGAGTCATGGCACATGTGAAATACTTTATCGATTTTGAAGCCTGTGATGAACAGACGATCATCTCAGTAGGCTGTATATGTGAAGACGGAAGGGAATTCTATTCCCTGGTTTATAACGAATCTCCGATCTCCGAGAGGATACAGGAGATCACAGGACTGAAACAGGAAGATGTCCTGGCCGCTGAACCGGCAAGCACTGTCTTTGAGCGCTTCTATGACTGGTGTTCAGAGGGCATCCCGGATTTTTACTGCTACGGCAGTTCCGATCCGGACTTCTGCTACAACACCCTTCAAAACGCCACTGCCTTCAAAGAAGCCGCTATCCTGTCTTATCTTTCCCTGAATATGAAGGACTACTCGGAAAGAGCTGTGGAACACTTCCATGCGACGCAGACCATCTCCTTAGAACGTCTGGGAAAGCACTATGATGAAAACATGGCTGATCAGACCCACAACGCCCTGGATGACGCAAGACTTCTGAAGAGAGTCTATGAGGAGATCGAGGGAAGGCCGGAAGAGAGATACATCTTCAAAGACTACATGGGCGAATCGCACCGCAGGATCCGCGGTCAGGTCCTCCGCATCCAGGGAGATGAAGTGATAGAAGCCTATGATTCCATACAGGAAGCCGCTGCCTGGGTACAGAAGACATCCGGGGGAAGTCTTTCCAATATCGAAGAGAAGATCAAGCGGGCTTCCTATGAGAATATCCGCTACTCCAAATACAAGTGGAGGATCATATAATGAAAAATCACCGGTGAAACCGGTGATTTGTTTTATATACAGGTATGTGATCAGATCTTTTCGAAGGCCTGCTTCAGGTCCTCGATCAGATCATCGACGTTCTCAAGACCGACAGAATAACGGATGAGACCCGGGGCAATACCGGCCGCTTCCAGTTCTTCTTCTGTCAGAGGAGAGTGTGTCATGGAACCCGGATGTTCGAGCAGGGTCTCGGCAGCACCTAAGGAGACAGCCAGTGTCGCGACCTTGACGTTGTCGGCAACGATGGCGGCTTTCTCTCTTCCGCCCTTGACGATGAAGCTGACCATACCGCCGAAGCCATCCATCTGCTTCTTGGCGATCTCATGTCCTTCATGGCTTTCCAGACCCGGATAGAAGACCTTTTCTACTTTGTCGTTGGTCTCAAGGTACCGGGCGATCTTCATGGCGCTTTCGCAGTGTCTCTGCATGCGGACTTCGAGTGTCTTGAGTCCTCTGGCGACCAGGAAGGCCTCATTTGGAGCCAGGACAGCCCCGGTCATGTCTTTGATACCGATCATCAGGATGTCATGGATCGTCTGCTTGTCACTGACGACGACGCCTGCCAGCAGGTCGCCGTGACCGTTGATGTACTTCGTGCAGGAGTGAAGGACGATGTCCGCTCCCAGTTCCAGCGGTCTCTGTAAGACCGGAGAAGAGAAGGTGTTGTCGCAGATGACACGGATCTCCGGATTGTAGGCGTGGACGATAGACGCTGTCTTTTCGATATCGATGATCTTGAGATTCGGGTTGGCCGGTGTCTCCAGATAGACGATGCGCGTATTCTCATTTAAAGTCGCTTTCAGTTCCTCTTCATCAGCCATCTCGATGAAATGGACCTTGACGCCGAAACGGCTCAGGTGATGTTCAAAGAATTCAAAGGTGCAGCCGTAGAGGGTCTTGTCGGCGATGATCTCCTGACCTGCGGAAATACAGGTCCAGATCGTCGCGGTGACAGCTCCCATACCGGTAGCGGTGACGAGTGCGGCTTCTCCGCCTTCCAGCTTCGCCAGTGTCTCTTCCAGCGCTGTACAGGTCGGTGTTCCCAGACGGGAATAGATATAGCCTTCTTCCTCCTGCGCAAAGCGGGCAGCGCCCTGAGCAGTCGAATCAAAGACAAATGTCGAAGTATTGTAGATCGGCGTGACCAGAGCACCGTACTGATCTTTTACTGTGCTTCCGTGGATCGCCTCTGTGCTGAAACCTTTTCTTTTCTTTTCCATCGAAGATGTCCTCCCATAATCATGTGTCTTTCACAACGCACCTATTATAACAGAGAAAGAAAGTGTTCTACGTATAAGAAAAGGCCTTTCAGGCCTTCTTGTGTGTCAGAGTATGGAGAGGAAAGAGGAAACATCCATATCTCTTCTGTTCTTGATGAGAGACTTGGCGATCTTTATCAGATCTCTTTCCGCTTCCCTTCGTCCTTCCGGGATCTCGAGGTCTTTGACTTTGGCAGTTCCTACGATACGTCTGATGAGCTCGCTGCCGGTGTAGCCGAAGGCATCTTCCAGGATCCTGCGCAGCAGATCCTTCCGGTATTTTTCACTCTTGTACAGCGGATCTGTAGAAGTTTTTAGTATTGCTTCCGCTTCTTTTTCAAAGTCTTCAAAGAATGTCCTCAGACTCTCCTTCGTCCACTTCGTGAATATCTCTTTCTTCTCTTCGTCTTTTTCCGTATAGAGACAGTTCACATAGGCGAAGATCAGATGGGCAGCCACATTCCCGAGGTCATAGCCGGCAGGACCCATGATTGCGAATTCCGGATCCAGTACCTTGGTGTCTTCTTTCGTCAGGAAGATCGAACCGCTGTGCAGGTCGCCGTGGATGAGACACTGTCTGTCGGACTGGAAGCCTTCCTTCAGAAGGGCTGCTTCATAACAGAGTTCTTCATCCTGGTAGATCTCTTCCTTCACATAGTCCTCATTCCCCGGGGTGATGATGTTTCTGCCCAGGGAGTTCGTGAAGGCTTCATTGAAGACCAGACGGTCCGTGATCTCGCACATGACAGGATTGGTATACCTCTTCTCCAGTTTTCTCTTCTCATCGGCAGGAAGGATGGCAGATGAGGTGGAGATCAGCGTCCTGGCACAGAAGGAAGCCATGTCCTTCGCCAGTTTCGGGAAGGTCTCTCTCTTCAGGAGGGCATAGCGCAGGTTCTCGTGATCGCCGAGATCCTCCATGATGGTACAGCACATGACCGGGTCAAAGAGATAGAGTTCCGGAACACAATCCGGGCAGTATGTCTTTTCCAAGGAGAGCGTCTCATATTCCAGGGCGCTCCTGTCCAGGGAATTCGGGGTGTGTCCTGAACGGGTATAGAGGTCCGCGTGCTTGACGATCAGGGAACGCGTTCCATCACTCACACGGAAGACGTAGTTGATATTGCCGTCACCGATCTCCTTACAGGAGAGATCGCCTGTAAAATAATCCGGCATCTTCTCCTGGATATATTCGATGCAGTCTTCCTCATTCATGCGGAAGTGTTTCTCAAATCTGTTCATGTTTTCCTCCTGCATTCAATATACAGCTGATGAACATCTGTTTCATCTTCTCTTCAACACCTTCTTTTGCGCAGGCCAGGAAGATGTTCTTCTCTTCGTCGCTCTTATGCAGCCGGTCATTGACATCGATGACCGTCATCCCATAGGTATAGGTCCCCTTCAGTTCTATGCCGCAGAAGAGCTTTACAGGCTCGTAGAGCGTCTCATCCAGCATGGCCATGACACAGGCCGGATCATGGAGAACGACCGGTCTGTCAGGATCAGGAGCCTTCCCGTCAAAGGCTGTAGAAGATCTGTGATAATCCTTCAGCATGTGATAGACCGTCTGACAGAGCTCATCGCCTTCCGCAAAGACTTCCTTCGCCTCATTCGGGGTGATGTGCAGGGAATCGGTGAACTGTTCGCTGGTAAACATGTAGAACGGGATCCCGCTGTGTATGAGGACACCGAAGGCCTCCGGGTCGTGATAGACATTGACGCTGGCACACTGTCCGGCAGCGCCGATGCGGATGCCGCCGCCCATGAAGACAAAGCGTCCGATCTTCTCTTTCAGATCCGGATATTTCAGAACAGCCATCGCGGCGTTCGTACAAGGTCCCAATACAAAGACCGTGACCTTTTCTTCAGAGGAGAAACATCTCTCGGCGATCAGGTCCCAGGCCGGCAGTAAAGACAGATTCTCTCTGGAATCCTCCGGATAGACAAAGGTCCCGATGCCGCTTTCCCCGTGTATGAGAGGAGAGGTGTGTCTCTGACAGCGGAAGCCCTGGCAGGCTCCCTTTCCGACCGGGACATCCGGACGTCCGAGAAGATGAAGGGCGTTCAGGGTGTTGCGCAGGGAATTCTCCAGCGTCGTATTTCCATAAGTTGCCGTGACGGCAAGCGTTTCAAAACGCGGATCGTTCACACCCGCAAAGAGGGCCATCGAATCATCCAGACCGGTATCCACATCGAATATCACCGGGATCTTTTTCATCCGAACACCTCCTTCAAAGCTTCTTCTATTCTTTCACCATCCGCTTCCGGATAGTAAGCATTCTTGTCTTCTTCCTTCACGAAGCAGAGATGAGAGAAGGCTCCCTCTCCCTCTTCGATCTCCAGGTGGTCATAGCCATTGCGGTAGATGACCGTCATACCCCGGGTATAGTCCGCATAGACTTCGACTTCCGCCCGGTATTTCACAAAGTCAAAGACCTCCGGTTTTAAAGCGGCCAGATAAGCCGTCTCATATTTCTTTCCGGTCTTTTCATAGACCTCGAGCGGTACGAAATAGAAAGGGATCCCGGCTCTTAACAGTGCCTGCATGGCTTCCGGATCTTCATAGACGCTTCTCTCCGCTACCGGCGAGACATCCCCAAAGCACCAGGCACCTCCCGCATAGATGATCTTCGAGATCTTCTCTTTCGCTTCAGGATAGAGGGAAAGCACCGAAGCCAGAAGGCCTCCTCCTTCCATCAGCACGACGTCTGTCATCTCCTCTTTCTCCAGGATGTCCTTAAAGGAAGAGACAGCAGCAGAAAGGTCCTCAAAAGAAACGGAAGCATTCTTTCCTCCATAACGGATCTCTTTCTTCCTGAAAAAGAACTCTGTTTCCTTCCCGCTGATGTTTCCCGGCTTCTCCGCAAAGGAAACAGCAGCTTCTGTGTCACAAATGTCGATCAGCGCTTTCATGATCAGTTCCTCTTTCTCTTCAAGTATAATTCACTGTCTTCTCAAAACGGAACAGGAAGAGGAGATGCAGGCACAAATGTGACGGATAGAAGACACTATGATAGAATGTAGAGGCAATATGAGTGCACCTTTTCTTTCCGTCATCATTCCCGTATACAATGTGGAAGCCTATCTCGAAGAGAACCTGGAATCCCTGACCCATCAGACAGTCAGCGACTATGAGCTGATCCTCGTCAATGACGGATCGACAGATTCCTCTTTGTCCATCATTGAAAGATACGCGGAAGAGTATCCTTTCATTAAAGTCGTCAATAAGAAAAACGGCGGCATTTCCTCTGCCCGCAACACCGGTATCAGTGAAGCCTCCGGGGAATACCTCGGCTTCATCGATTCCGATGACTTCGTGAAGAATGACTACGTGGAATCGATGATCCGGAAGGCAAAGGAAGATGACAGCGACATCGTCGTATGCGACCTGGTGACCTGGTTTGGGGACAATGATCAGAGGAACTACATCATGAAGGGACTCAGGGAAGATCTTGATGAACTCCCGAATGACAGACGTCTCTTCCTGTCACCGCTCTTCGCCTGGAACAAGATCTACCGGCGCTCCTTCTTCTTAGAACAGGACATCCTCTATGAGGAAGGCACCTGGTATGAAGACCTGGAAGTCACCCTCTATCTGGCGGCCAGGGCGAAGAAGATCTCCTATGTCGAAAAGATCCTGATCTGTTACCGGCAGAGGGAGAACTCCATCATGTCTTCCAGGAACCAGAAGTGTCTGGATATCTTCCATGTCCTGGAGGCCATCTATGACCGCTTTGAAAGAAACGGTTTATTGCAGGAATACAAAGAGGAACTGGAATACCTCTTCATCGAGAATCTGCTGGTCTACGGCGGCTTCCGCCTTCTGGCTTTAGACAACTATCAGGAAGTCTTCAAGAGAGCCAAGCTCTTCCTGAAGAAGTACTTCCCGGACTATAAAAAGAACAGCCACATCCAAAAACTTCCTCTCAAATACCGCCTCTTCATCTTTTTGAATGACCCTCTCCTGCTTCCGCTATACAGGAGCTACTTATTAAGGAAATAATATGAGACAGCGCGCCAGTATTCTAAACGGGATCACTTCTCTGATCTCCCAGATCACCATGATCATCCTCGGGTTCATATCCCGCTCTTTCTTTATCAGGACTCTCGGTGAAGAGCTTTTAGGCATCAGCGGCACCTTTACCAATGTCATCAACATCCTCTCTGTCACGGAGCTCGGCATCGGTGGTGCCATCACCTTCTGCCTCTATAAGCCGATCTATGAGGATGACAAGGAGAAGATCGCCGGGATCATGAATCTCTTCCGGAAGGCCTACTTCATCATCGGAACCGTCGTCTTTGTCGCCGGACTCTGCGTCCTTCCATTTGTCCAGTATCTGCTCAAGGACTACACCCTGGATCTAGGCTACATCCGTCTCATCTTCATGATGTATGTGGTCAATACGACGCTCTCCTATTATCTGGCGCATTGCCGTACCCTCTTCTTCGCCTCCCAGAGGAATTACATCGTCACCATCGTCGACTTCATCGCCAAGACGCTGATGCAGATAGGGCAGATCGTGATCCTCCTCAAAACCAGGAACTTCACCCTCTACCTCTCTCTGATGATCATCTATACCGTCTCTACGAACCTGATCATCCATCAGCTCTACTATAAGAACTTCTCCTTCATGAAGGGGAACAAAGCCGTCATCGATCCTTCCACAAAGGAGGAAGTCTTCAGCATCATCAAATACCTGGCGATCAACTCCCTGGTATCTATCGGCGTCTTCTCTACCGATAATCTGATCATCTCTTCCATCATCGGCGTCGGTGTCGTCGGCATCTATTCGAACTACACGATGATCATCCAGAACATCCAGACCCTTTTCACGTCCCTCTTAAACGGTGTCGTAGCCTCCCTAGGCAACATGATGGCAGAGGGAGATGATGAGCGTATCAATAAGATCTTCAACATCTACGACTTCTCCTACTACATCGTCGGTTCCTTTACGACGGTATCTCTCTTCTGCATGCTGAACCCGTTCATCCACACGATCTGGATCCGCAAGGATGAATACGTCCTTCCGATCATCATCGTCGTCGTTCTGTGTCTGAACCACTATATGATCCTGAAGAGACAGCCTGTCTGGCAATACCAGAACACCTCCGGTGTCTTCCGCTACTTCCTGCCGTACTCCTTCATGGAGATGGTGGTGAACCTGGCTGTCTCCATCATCCTGGCCAAGACCATCGGCCTCATCGGTGTCTTCCTGGGTTCTACGATCGCCTACATCCTCTCCTGGATCGGACAGACCTGGGTCATCCATCAGCGCGTCCTCAAGAGGAACGCCTTCCCGTACTACTTCAAACAGGTCGTATACATCGTCCTGACTGCTGTCATGACCGCCGGAGTATATGCCCTCGATCAGCTCGTGGTCATCGCCAATCCATACCTGGATTTCTTTACGACCATGTGCTTCTGCGCCCTGGTACCGAATCTCATCAACCTGCTGCTCTTCTGCAGGACCCCGGAATTCTCCTATCTGAAGGAGACTCTCATCACCAAGGTCCTGGACCGCTTCAGAAAGAAAGACAACGCATAGACTGCCTCCGGCAGTTTTTTTATAATGAAAATGATGAAAAGAACTCTGCTTCTTCTCCTTCTCCTGCTGGTCTCCTGTTCCGCTCCGCAGAAACCGGAAGCGCCAAAAGTATCAGTCCCGAAGAAAGAGGAGACCACTCCGCAAATCAAAGAAGAAGTCATCTATCCTGCCAAAGAGAGGACCGGGGCGAAGTGGCCGATGGATTTTTATCTGTCGCACGCCGATTCCGGACTCGGTCTTCCTTCTGAGATGTCTGTGGAAGATAAGAAGATCCTGCTGAGCTGGAAGAGGAAAGACAGCGGCGAAGAAGTATACAGCTGCCGCTATGAAGAGGGATACGCCTATTGTGAAACCAAAGGAGATATCCCTCCAAAGGAAGAGATCATCCACGCCTTCCCGCTGCCGAAACCCGGTGACCGTCTCATCGTCACCAGCCGGAAAAGAGAGAACATCTTTACCCACAACTACATCCTCGGCAACTACAGCGACTTCTATTATGAAGACCGGGGCGGCCACGATTACTTCCTCTTCTCCTGGTATCAGGAAAGCGAAGAGGGACCGGTACTCATCTATGAGGCGGTCGCCTACGATGAAGTCTGCACCTCCGCCAAAGCTTACCGGGACGACCTCTGGGAAGCCTTCTTAGAGGACAGGGACCTGATACACACCGTCTCCCTCCTCTACGAAGAAGGAAAGACCGACTACGAGGCGGAATGGATGCGGAGCAATAGAAGTGAACATAACGAAAAAGATGACCTCTGCGACTGTGAGGACTATCTCGATCTCTATGAGGGGAATGCTGAACTCTTCCTCGATGAAGATGACGCCTACGATTACTGGATGGAAGCCTGTGATTAAAAAAGAGAAGCCTAGCTTCTCTTTTCAAAATACTCAGCAGCTTCTACCGCAAATACACCCAGCAAGAAGGCAATGGCGAAGACGATCTTCCCCCGGATCTCGCTCAGAAAGAGGGCGATCCATCCGGCCTTCTCCAGGACATAGACAGTCTTTCCTAAGAAGAGGAGGTATGGGATCGGCTGGATGTCTTCGATATCATTGGCGTCTCCCTTGGTGATGAACTGGTGTTTCTCGCGGTCATTCTCTATCACACGGTGCGTCGTAGAGGCGGCGGCCATTTCATTCGCGTAGAAGGTGATCACATCCCCCTCTTCAACAAGAGAAGGATCTGTTTCCTTCGAGAAGACGAGGGATCCTACCGGGATGGACGGTTCCATGGAAGGCGAGATGACGACATAGGAAGTGATGCCGAAAAGCTTCGGGATGAGGATGCCCAGAGGAAAGATCATACAGACGGTCAGAAGCAGGATCCCGGTCAGTCTCAGCAGGACTGTCAGGACATTCCTGTTTTTCTCTTTTTTCATAACATTTCCATTATAACAAGTTCTTTTATTTCCGGCCGTTTGGGATACAATAGGACTATAAAAATAAAAGGAGAGTAGATATGGGGATCGTCGTATTCGGAGCAGTCTTCGTAGATGTCAAGGGATATCCTCTGGCACCGTTCATTCCGCAGGGAAGAAATGTCGGACGCGTCGTACAGGTACACGGCGGTGTGAGCCGCAATGTCGCGGAGGATATCGCCAATGTGGAACTGGAACCGACCTATGTGAGTGTCGTCGATGACAGCGGCATGGGCAATGATGTCATCGAGAAACTGAAAAAGCACAAGGTCAATACCGACTACATCGTCCGGACACCGGACGGTTTAGGAACCTGGCTCGCCATCTTCGACAACAACGGTGATGTCTTCGCTTCCATCTCCAAAAGACCGGACCTCTCCAGGATCGCCGATATCCTGAAGGAACACGGGGATGAGATCATCTCGAATGCCGACAGTGTCGTCGTCGAGATCGATATGGAACCGGACATCCTCAAGCAGATCTTCGAACTCTCCGAAAAATACCACAAACAGATCTTCGCCGTCGTCTCCAATATGTCCATCGCCATGGAACGAAGAGACCTCCTGTCCAGAGTCTCCTGCTTTGTCTGCAATATCCAGGAAGCCGGTCTCTTCTTCTCGGAAGACTACGAAGAGATCCCGACAGAGGATTTCATGGAGATCCTGTGCACGAAGGTCCAGCAGGCCGACATCCCGCGTATGGTCGTCACACTGGGAGAAGACGGCGCTGTCTTCGCCTCCCAGAACGGGGAGTACGGCTATGTCCCTCCGCAGAGAGTCGACGTCCTCGACACGACAGGGGCCGGAGATGCCTTCTTCGCGGGGATCGCCATCGGTCTGACCTACGGGAAGACTCTGGAAGATTCCTGCTACATCGGCACGAGACTCGCCTCCGCCGTCATCGCTACGAAGGAAAGCGTCTGTCCGAGGTTCCAGCCGGCAGAATTCGGTATCTACAGGTGATCACGCATCACCTTTTTTCTTTTTCAAAAAAATTAGCACTCAATACTTGACAGTGCTAATAAGAAGGACTATAACATAGTTGTAAAGGAAATAAGAGAAGGTTCCGCATAGAACTCAAACCCTCCATTCCCCTTACTGATAGACATAGTTCATACGAACAGTGATTGAAGTAAAGGAGGTAATTGTACTATGTTCATGCCTGAATTATTTACGGAAAATTTATTTGATGACAGCTGGATGCTGGATCTGAGTAAGGATCTCAATCATGTCGACCAGCAGCTCTACGGCAGAAAGGCCGGCAGAGAGATGCTGACAGATGTTCATGAGATGAATGATCACTATGAGATGGAAGTCAACCTTCCGGGCTTCAAGAAAGAAGAGATCAATATCGAAGTCAACGAAGGCTATCTGACCATATCCGCCGCTAAGGGCGTCGATAAGGATCAGAAGGATGAAAAGGGCCATATCCTCCATCAGGAGAGATATGCCGGCTCCATCAGCCGTTCCTTCTATATCGGCGAAGAAGTCTCACCGGAAGAAGTCCACGCGAAATTCGAAGACGGTGTCCTTCATCTGAATATCCCGAAGAAGGAAGAAAAGACACCGGAAAGAAATACCATCATGATCGAATGATCTTCCATAATTTCCTTTCAGAAAAAGACCTGTCAATGAACTGCCCCACTGAAAACGGACAGTTATAAAAAAGATCCTGGCGAAAGGTATGATTCCCTGTATTCCATAGGGGTCATGCCTTTTAGTTTTCTCTGAGGTCTGCGGTTATTGTAGAAATCGATATATTCACCGATAGAGATACACAGATCACGGAAGTTCTTCGGCGGTTTCCTCCGGTCCAGCCATTCGCTCTTGAGATGCCCGAAGAAGTTCTCGCAGCACGCATTGTCGTAACAGTTCGCCTTCCGGGAATGGGAGACGGTGATCCCTCTTTCATCCAGGTAACGGATATAGAACGGATTTGTATACTGAAAGCCCCGGTCGGAATGAAGGAGACAGACAGAAGTACTGTCCCGGTCATCGCCGATCGCCTGATACACATTGTCCATCACCAGCTTCAGGTCGTTAAAGCGGGAGATCTCATAAGCTATAATGGAATTGTCATAGAGGTCCTTGATCAC
>JAFOMB010000106.1 GCA_017419065.1 Erysipelotrichaceae bacterium
GACCTACGGGATCTACCTGCTGCACTATCCGGTCTATTATCTCTTCAAGAGCGCTGCTCTGACGCCATGGCTCTCTATTCCGTTTACGATCATATTGACACTCCTTTTGACAGCTGTTCTGCGGATCCCGTTTATCTCTCTCAAAAAGAAAAACGGCAGGATCCTGCAGATCGTCCTGTCCTGTCTCTTACTGGTGATAGGGGTCTTTGGAGGCTACAAGGTCTTCAGTGTGGAAGACTACAGTGAAGAAGCGGCGGAGCTCGAGGCGAAGCTCGAAGAAAACCGGAAGCTCATCGAAGAGCGGAATCAGGAGATAGAGCGCAGCGAGGAAGAGGAGAGACAGGCCTATGAAGACCTCTTTGAAAGCGGAAAGAGTGATGAGGAAGCCGTCGCGGAATGGATGGAGAGACTGCCTATCATCGGTATCGGCGATTCGATCATGCTGGATGCGGTAAAGACCCTCTACAGCTACTTCCCGCAGGGCTACTTCGACTGCGAGATCTCCAGAAGCCTCTACTATGGTGAAAAGGTCCTCACACAGCTCAAGGAGGAAGGAAAGCTCAGCGAGCCGATCGTCTTATGTTTAGGAACCAACGGCAACTTCTCCAAAAAGAGAAGCGAAGAGCTCCTCGATATCACAGGAGACATGGAGATCTTCTGGGTCAATGCGGTAGGGGCTGATGATCCGACCTACAACAGGAAATTCGAAGACTTCGCGAAAGATCATCCGAACATCCACATCATCCACTGGGAAGAGATTTCCAAGGGACATCCGGAGTACTTCTATTACGACGGGATCCATGTGGTAGGGGATGGGGTCAAAGCCTTCTCCAAGGCCATCTACGATGCCGTCTATGAGCGCTATCTCGTCAAGTTCAAAGAAGACCGGGAGAAGATGAAAAACGGCATGGCGGATGAAGCGAAAGCAGAGATCACCTTCTATGGGAATGACGCCCTGGTCTCTGTCTATCCGGAACTCTCTTCACATTATGAAAGCGCCGTCTTTCATACGGATATCGAAGACTATGATGACCTGTATCAGCGGATGGAAGAGGAAAAGAAAAAGTCCGGTCTTCCGGGAAGAACCATCTTCCTGTTCGACAAGAGTGCCGGTATCAAGGAAAGCCAGTATAAAAAGCTGAACGGCCTCTGCGAAGGAGAGATCATCGTGGTCTCTTTACAGAAGGGGCTCTCCATTGAAGGAGACGGCATAAGGACGCTTGATTTCTATGAGGAGATCAGAAAGAATCCTTCCTATCTGATCGGCGATAAGAAACATCTCTCGGAAGAGGGCGCCAAAGCCCTGTCTGAGAAGATCCTCGCTTCTATACAGTAACAGCCTGCATCATGCGGGCTGTTTTTTAATAGCGTGTTTACACTGTTCCGTGAGGAACGAACACTACCCGCTATGCGGGTACGCGGCAGGTGTTAAACAAAAGTGTCACCTTTCCTTACAATAATAGAGGTGTTCAGGCTTCCCGCAGGAAGCTCGTATCAGAATTTCTTTTCCCGGGTGACGATGACGGCATCCATGACCGCTGCCCGGAATCCTCTTTCCTCTAACAGTCTTACACCCTGTATCGTCGAACCATTCGGCGAACAGACAGAGTCCTTGACTTCTCCCGGATGTTCCCCGGTCTCTAAAAGAAGACCGGCTGTTCCCTTCAGCATCTCTGCCGCATAGCGGTAGGCTGTCTTTCTCGGCAGTCCGACCGCGACAGCACCGTCTGCCAGGGCTTCGACATACATGGCCGTGAAGGCCGGTCCGCAGCCGAAGATCCCTCCGGCCGCAGCCATCAGGGATTCTTCCGATTCTTCCAGAATACCTGATGGTGCCATGAGTTCCAGGAAGTACTTCTTCTCTTCCTCCGTGACCTTATCGGAGAAGGTATAGAGTGTCAGTCCGCTTCCCACCTTGACCGGCATATTCGGCATGGTACGGATGACCGGAGCTCCGAAGAACATCTCTTCCAGAGTCTTCACATCTCTGCCGGCGACCATGGAGACGATGACATAGCGGTCTTTTCTTTCCTTCAGGATGTCCGCGATCCCCTCCAGCATACCCTGTAAAAGATAAGGCTTTACGCCGATGAAGATATACTCTGCCTCTCTGGCTACGGTCTCATTCCCGCAGACGATGCCGCCGATCTCCTTGGCCAGTAATGCGGCCTTGCTGACTGTTCTGTTAGCCAGGAGGATGCGTTCTGCCTTATGGCTCTTGGCAGCGGCGACCGCTAAGGCACCGCCCATATTTCCCGTTCCGATAAAACCGATCGTCGTCATGATACTTCCTCCTCATTCTCTCTTATCTCTATGATAACTTCTTTTCCTCTTCCTTTGGTACAAGACGAAAAAAGACCCTTATTCCGGGTCTTCTTCGTGATGACGATGTCTGGGATGGCATCTTCCTTCTCTTTTCGGCAGGATCTTCTCTAAAAGAGCCGAGAGCGTTTCTTTTTCTTCTTCATTAAGATTGCCGAAGAGCTTTTCGTAACGGTCCGCTCTTTCATCCTGGAGTTCCGCTACTCTGGCTTTTCCCAGGTCGCTGAGCTTCAGAAGGGTAGAACGCCTGTCTGCCGGATCGGCTTCTCGAATGAGATAGCCGTCTTCTTCAAGGCGGTTGATGAATTCCGACATGGAAGAAGGATTGACGTGGATGCGCTCGATGAGTTCTTTCTGATGAACACCGTTTTCATAGGAGGCGATCAGGAAGAGGATGTGCTGTCTCGCAAAGGCAGGACGTCTTTCTCCCGGTCTTCCCATCATTCTCTCCGGTTCCGGTCTCTTCATCATTCTTTCCAGTCTCATCAGCTGGTGGAACAGTTTTTCTTCAATAGTTCTTTCTTTCATGTTTATACCTCCTTTACTTCGGTTACCGAAATAAATATAACATCCTTTTTCTTCTTCCGTCAAGATATGTCGGTAACCGAAATAAATGGTGACACAAAGGTAAAAAGAGGATGGGATAGAATGAAGACATGGATGAAAGAATCAGGAAATACATACAGGATCATCACGAAGAGATGATCGCCACGCTGATGGATCTCATCGAAACACCGAGTCCGGATGGAAGCGATACGGAAGCCCAGGTCCTCGTGAAGAGGAAACTGGAAGAACTCGGCATGGAAGTCGAGTCTTTCCGCATGAATGAAAGAGTGAAGGCGTGTCCGGACTATTGCGAACCCGATATCGCCTATACCGAAGGAACTTACAACCTCGCTGGCGTGAAGAAGGGAGAAAAGGATCATCCGTCGCTTCTGTTGTTCGCCCATATCGATACCGAGAGGGAAGATTTCTTCGGCACTTTTGAAGATCCCTACCGGGCGGAAAGGAAAGACGGAAAGATCTGCGGCTTAGGCTCCTCTGATGACAAGGGCGGCATCGGGATGATGCTGGAAGCAGTAAAGGCGGCCATGGCCCTGGAAGGGGATCTGGGTTATGATCTCACCGTTCTCTCGCTTTTAGGCAAGCACGGCGGGGCCTTCGGGACCCTGAGCGCCATGATGAAAGGCTACCACGGCGACTGTTCCCTCTATCTCCATCCGGCAGAGACGGGACACGGCTTCCAGGAGATCAAAAACATCTCCCTCGGCATCCTCGATCTCAAACTCACCGTCTTTGGAAAACCGGGCATCCCTCACGATGATCTCTCCACCGGAGAAAACGCCAATCTGAAGATTGCGGAAGCCGTGCAGATCCTGGAAGAATTCAATCAGATAAAAAGAAAAGAAGAAGTCTTTGACTTCGGCTTCTTCAAGGGACAGCCTTCCTTCCTCCTCAATATCGGCTCTATTTCCTCTCCGGGAACTCCGGGCAATATCGCCTTGAAGACGGAATGCCTCTTCCGCTGCCGTTTCTTCTTCCCGATGAGTCTGGACTCCCTCTATGAAGAACTTGCTTCCTTCTTAACTGAAAGACTGGAAGGGGACTGGACGTTAGAGAAGGGGAATTTCCGGGCAGAACCGGCGATGTCTCAGAGCGATCATCCGTTCCTCGAACTCGTCAAGGACAGCATCCGCGATGTGACGGGAGAAGAAAACTTCATCCAGCAGTATCACGGCGGCAGGGATGTGCGCTTCCCGATCCTCTATGGTGGCAGCGTCTGTGCCGGGATAGGTCCCTACAGCGCTCTTCCTTTAAAAGGAAGCGGAGAGAGGGAGTGGATCGACGAGAAAGACTACCTGAACGGCATCGCCATCCTCACAGAGATCTTACTGAAGTATAAGAAAGCGGTCTGTTAAGACCGCTTTGTATTAGGCGTGGGACGGCTTGCGGAAGAAGGCTGCCAGCAGAGCGCCCGGTCCCAGATAGGAACCTACGGCCGTACCGATACGGGCGATCTGGACCCTTCCTTCCCGGAAACTGCTGTCGCTGTCCATGAGCCTCTGCAGGGCATCGTCTTTAAGTCCCGCATAGGCCAGATAGATCGGTCTGGTGATGTCGATCCCGGCTTTGGCGATCTCTTCTTTGAGCAGTTTATAGGCTTTTAAAGAACCTCTGGCTTTTCCAATGGCGGTGATGAGACCGTCCCGGACAGATAGAAGAGGCTTGATAGACAGAACATCTCCGGCAGTGGCGGCTAAGGCAGAGATGCGGCCGCTTCTTTTGAGATACTGCAGGGTATCGAGGACACCTAAAAGACAGATGTCTTTCTTCTCCTCTTCAAGTTCCGCATAGATCTCTGCGGCTCCTTTTCCCTCTTCGATCTTCTTCAGCGCTCTTTCTGCCAGGATCCCGGCACCGATAGAACCGCTCAGGGAATCGATGACATAGATCCTTCCCTGATATTCTTCCGCCGCTATGGAAGCACTCTGAAACATCCCGGAGAGCTTGGAGGAGATGGTGATGACGATGGCTTCATCTTCCACTGTCTTATAGGCCTCTTCAAAAGCAGCCGGATTGGCCTGTGACGTCTCCGGCATGACCTTTTCCTTCTCCATGCGCTGATAGAGTTCATCATAGGATAAGTCGATCCCGTCCCGGAACTCTTCCTTTCCGAAGCGGACGATGGCCGGTACGATCAGGATGTCCTTCCGTATCTCTTCCCGTACATCGATAGAGGAATCGGCAATGACTCTGACTGTCATAAGTGCCTCCTTTCCGGTGTGTTTCCCTTTTCTCTATTATAATCTATCTGAGAATACAGGATCCCGGGGACTATCTGACAAAGCTGTCATATAATAGAGTCGTTGAAAGCAGAGGCAGCAGAAATGAAGAAAAGACTTGTGATCGCCCTAGGCGGCAACGCCCTGGGCAATACCCCGAAACAGCAGCTGGAACTCGTCTCGAAGACGGCTTCCACGATCGCGGATCTGGTAGAAGAGGGCTATGACGTGATCGTCGGTCATGGCAACGGTCCCCAGGTAGGCATGGTCAATTTGGCTTTTGAGAATTCGAACCGGAAGACGGGAAGTACGCCGGAGATGCCGTTCCCGGAATGCGGCGCTATGACGCAGGGCTATATCGGTTATCATCTCCAGCAGTCCATCGGACGGGAATTCGAAAGAAGGGGGATAGAGAAACCGGTCGTCACTCTGATCACTCAGGTCGAAGTCGATCCAAAGGATCCGGCCTTTGAAAATCCTACCAAACCGATCGGCTCCTTCTATTCCAGAGAGGAAGCGGAGAAGATCGAAAAGGAGAATGGCTATACCTTCGTAGAGGATGCCGGAAGGGGATACCGGAGAGTCGTACCTTCCCCGAAACCTGTCTCCATCGTAGAGCTCAAGACGGTCGAACAGCTCATTGAAGCCGGATCGCTCGTGATCACCGTCGGAGGCGGCGGTATCCCGGTCATCCGGAAGGAATACGGTTATGAAGGCGTGGCGGCAGTCATCGACAAGGATCGAGCCAGTGCCAAGCTGGCGGAAGATCTGAAGGCCGATACCCTGATGATCCTGACCGCTGTAGAAAAGGTCTCCCTGAACTTCAATAAACCGGATCAGAAAGACCTTGACGAGATGGATCTGGAAGAGGCGAAGAGATACTGTAAGGAAGGACACTTTGCCAAGGGAAGCATGCTGCCGAAGGTGGAATCCTGCATTGAATTCCTGGAGGCAACAGAGAACGGCAAAGCCCTGATCACCTCCCTGGAAAAGGCCAGAGAAGCCCTGCAGGGAAAGACCGGGACCATCCTTCATAAGTAAGACAAGAGAAAAGATCTGCAGCGCAGATCTTTTTTTGTTTATTCCGGTTTGAGCTCCAGATACAGTTCACGGTAGCGGACTGCTGAGACGTTCCAGGAGACATCCTTGGACATATCTCTGACCACCATCTCATCGAAGTAAGGACGGTTATTGAAGAATAAGTCCTTGGCTCTGTTGATGGCGTCCAGCAGGAGTCCGGCATCATAGCGGTCAAAGGTGAAGCCGTTGCCCTGATCTTCAAAGGCGTTGTAAGGCATGACGGTATCCTTGAGGCCGCCGGTCTCTCTGACGACCGGGATCGTGCCGTAGCGCATGGCGATGAGCTGTGTCAGACCGCATGGTTCGAATAAGGACGGGACCAGCAGCAGATCAGCACCCGCATAGATGTGATGGGCTCTTGTCTCATCGTACATGATGGAGGAAGACACGCTTCCCCTGTTTTCTGCTTCATAGTAGCGGAAGGAATCCTCATAGCGGCCATCCCCGGTGCCTAAGACAGCGACCTGGGTATTGCCGTCGACGATCTCCGGCATGATAGCGTTGACGAGGTCAAGGCCTTTCTGGTCTGTCAGACGGGAAATGAGACCGATGACGATCTTGCGGCCGTCCTGATCGAGTCCCAGTTCTTCCTGCATGGCTCTCTTGTTTTCCTTCTTCTTTTCGACAGCTGTTTCCTTATCGTAGTTGACGGTAAGTCTCTTATCAGTTGCCGGGTCCCAGAGATCGGTATCGATCCCGTTGACGATGCCTCTGAGCTTGTAGGAGTGGAAGCGCAGGTGTTCGTTGAGACCTTCACCATAGAAGAGGGTCTGTATCTCTCCGGCATAGGTCTCGGAAACGGTCGTGACCGCATCGGCGAAACTGATGCCGCCTTTCAGCATATTCGCATCCCGGTAGTTCGTCAGGATATCGCTTCTGAAGACGCTGTCCGGAAGATTCGTCCAGTACTTCAGGGTCTCGATATTGTAGACACCCTGGAAGCGCAGGTTGTGGATGGTGAGGACACTCTTCGCGGAGGAGACAGGCGTTCCTTCAAACTGGGTACGGAGGAATACCGGTACCAGAGCGGCCTGCCAGTCATGGCAGTGGATGACATCCGGGATCCAGTCCATATAGTTCAGGGCAGCTAAAGCAGCCTTGGCGAAGTAGCAGAACTTCGGGATATCATCGACGAGGTTCGTATAAGGATTGCCGAAGGAGAAGAACTCCTCGTTATCGATAAAGTCATAGACAACGCCGTCCCAGACATATTCCATGATGCCGACATAGTAGGAGCGTCCGTCACTGCAGAGATCCATCATGAAGGATCCCCGGTAGACCATCTTCTCCTGATATTCCTGCGGGATGCACTGATAGCGCGGCAGGATGACCTTGACATCACAGTTCTGCTTTACCAGAGCCTTCGGAAGAGCGTACATGACATCTCCCAGACCTCCGGTCTTCACGAACGGATAGCACTCGGAACCGATGAAGGCAACGCTTCTTCTCGGCTGCGGAAGTTCTTCTCTGACTTCTTCGACAGGAACTTCTTCGACAGGAGCTTCTTCGGCCTTGACTTCTTCTGTCTTGACTTCTTCCACCTTGACTTCTTCTGTCACGGTTTTCTTGCGTCTGACTGTCTTCTTTTTCGGAGCTTCTTCTGCGACAGCAGTTTCCTCCTTTTTCTTTCTGACAGTTCTCTTTGCCGGAGCTTTCTTTTCAGCTGCCGGCTTATCTTCCACCTTGACTTCTGCGCTCTTCTTACGGCGTACCGTCTTCTTAGCGGGCTCGACAGCATCGGGTTGCGATGCTGCTGCAACATTTTCTTTCATTGATTCTGTCTTTTTTCTTGGCATATATATAATTCCTTTTCTGTTAACAGACCGGATCAGACCGGTCACACTTCTATTTTAATTACCCTTGAAAATTCTTTCAAGGGATGCCCTGAGACTAAAGCGTTTTCAACAGGAATGAGAGCGCTTTAGAGTACAATAGAATAGAAAGAAGAGGACCTCATTATGAGCACATTGAAACCGGAAGATTACCTGGAACCCAACTGTCTGTTATGCGATAAGCCGATCGGAACCAAACAGAAGATACAGCGCATCCCTCAGCAGAGAGTCTCGGAGAAAGTCGATGAACTGATGGCGAAGAAACAGTATAAGGCTGTTGATGAGTGTCTGAGGTACTGGTATGAGGAAGCCAAGGCGAACGGCGATGAGCAGGGGGTCTTTCACGTGCTCAATGAACGCATGGGCGTCTCCCGTAAGACCGGAAGAAAAGAAGAAGGCT
Organism: Erysipelotrichaceae bacterium; assembly: GCA_017419065.1. Lineage (GTDB taxonomy): Bacteria > Bacillota_I > Bacilli_A > Erysipelotrichales > Erysipelotrichaceae > Colivicinus. The sequence continues at coordinate 8,418 of JAFOMB010000106.1, forward strand.
ATAAGGCCATCGAAGAGGCCATGGGAATGCTGGAAGGACTGGGGTATACCGACAGTGTCTCCGGAGCGACCTGCTACACCAATGCGGCCACGGTCTATACGGTCTTCCATGACGATGAAAAGGCCATGGAACTCTTTGAAAAGGCCAAGGACATCTATGAGAAATACCGGGAGAACAACGAATACAAGCTGGCCTCCCTCTACAACAATATGGCCACCTCTTTAACGGCCCTGAAGCGCTATGAGGAAGCGGATGAGAACTATGTCAAAGCCCTCTCCGTCCTCGAAGAAGTGAAGCAGAGCGGTCTCGAGAAGGCGATGTCCTATCTCAACCGCATCGATATCCTCTTATCCCAGGGCATTGAAGAAGATCCGCGCATCGAGGAATACCTGGAGAAGGCCTGGAACTACCTGAATGAGGAAGATCTGCCAAGAGACAGCTACTATTCCTATGTGGCAGACAAGTGTGTCGGCATCTATGACTACTTCGGCTACTTCCGCTACGCCAATGAGCTGAGAAAGAGAATGAAGGAGATCGATGAAAGGGCTTGAGCTATCCAGAAGATACTTTGAAGAATACGGAAGGGGAATGCTGGAGGAGAGATTCCCGCACCTTCTGAATGACCTGGCTGCAGGTCTTTTTGGCAGCGGTTCGGAGTGCTACGGCTTTGATGATGATCTGTCCACTGACCACGACTTTGAACCGGGCTTTCTTATCCTGTTAAAGGACACGGTCTCGAGAATAGACGCTTTCCTTTTAGAGAGGGCCTATGCCTCGCTTCCCAAGGAATACCTCGGCTATAAAAGGCAGCTGATCGCGCCTCCCGGCGGACCGCGTCACGGGGTCTTCTATGCCTCGGAGTGGTTCAAAGAAAAGACGGGGAGTCCGGATGGCCATATGGATGCCTACAGCTGGTGCACCATCCCGTCCCATGTCCTGTCGGAAGTGACCAACGGGGAAGTCTTCTTTGATCCAAGCGGCTTTTTAGGAGAGATCCGCAACAGCTTTGCCTCCATGCCGGAAGAAGTCCTTCTTAAAAGACTTTCTTCTGATCTTCTATATATGGGTCAGTCCGGCCAGTATAATTACTCCCGCTGCCTGAAACACGGTGAGAAGGCCGCTGCCCAGCTGGCAGTAGATACCTTTGTGAGAAACGGCCTGGATGCCCTGTTCTTACTCAACAGGACGTATATGCCGTACTATAAGTGGTCTTTTAAAGCAGCTCAAGACCTGGAAAAGCTCTATGAACTGCCTTCCTTATATGAATATCTTCTTTTAAGCGGAAACGAGGAAGAAGAGACAGAAAAGAAGAAGGAGATCATTGAAGAGATCTCATCTCTTTTAGCTCTGGAAATCTATACACAGGGACTCTGTGAAAGACAGGAAAATGACCTTGAAAGACTGTCTTATGACCTTCTCAAAAAGGTCAGAAACAGTGACATTTTAGGCCTGGAAATGTTCCTTTTGGTAGGAAATATTTGATTTGAAATCAATATGCTGAAAACCCATTGACACCTCCATTTTTGTCTTCTACAATGAGAATGCAATAAGGATAGTTGGAAAGTCAACTAATGAGGTCAACGATGAGTTCGCAGAACGATTTTTTAATGAGCATTTCCGCTCTGTACCGATATACACAAAAGTATTTCGATAAGAATATGTCAGACTACAACATCGGCTGGGGACAGCTTGTTTTTCTGTTGCTCATCTATGAAAACGAAGGCATCTCGATGCAGCAGTTAAGCTCCATGGCGGACTGCGATAAGGGGACGACCACCAAGAGTATGAAGAGACTGCTGGATGAGGGCTATGTCGAGATACAGAGTGATGACAACGACAAGCGCATCAAGCGCTTATTCTCCAGTGAGAAAGCCCGGAAGATCGTCAATGACCTCTACCGTATGAGAAACGACTATACCGCCCTTCTCCTCAAGGATAAAAGTGAAGAGGAGATGGAAAAGGAGATCGCCGATATCGGACAGATCGCCGAGAATGCCAGAGCCATCATGCCGGAGGAAACCTATTCTTCCATCAAGCTCGGAGGCATACAGAAGCTGACCCTGCTGGACTATCCGGGGCAGGTGGCAGCGACATTATTTACCGTCGGATGCAATATGAAGTGTCCGTTCTGTCACAACCGTGATCTGGTCTTCGTACCGGAGAGTATGAGCTATCTCGATCCGGATGACGTACTGGACTTCTTCCGGAAGAGACAGGGCATCCTCGATGCGGTAGCGATCACCGGAGGGGAACCTCTCCTGCAGCCGGGACTGGCTGATCTCTTAAGACAGATCAAGGAACTCGGCTACAAGATCAAACTGGATACCAACGGCCTTCTGCCGGACAGGCTGAAGGAAACCGTCGAATCAGGACTTGTCGACTATGTCGCCATGGATCTCAAGAACACCGCGGAGAAATACCCGGCCACGATCGGATTACCGGAATCCCCGGCCCTGATCGCCAACCTTGAGAAGTCCATCAGCTATCTGATGGAAAGCGATATCGAATACGAATTCCGTACGACTGTCGTAAGGGAATTCCACTCTCCGGAAGACCTTAAGGCAATAGCCGAGAGGATCAAAGGAGCGAAACACTATTACCTGCAGCAGTTTGTCGATTCCGGCAGATGCATCAGGGAAGGGCTCAGCGCCTATACCGCTGAAGAGATGAAGGACCTCTTAAAGGAAGTCCAGACAATCATACCGAATGCAGAACTACGAGGAGTATAAGGGGGTAGAAATATGTATAAAGTAGTTAAAAGAGATGGCGAGATCGTCGAATTCAATATCAACAAGATCGCCGCAGCACTGACTAAGGCGTTTGAATCGACCGGAAGGAATTTCCATCCGTCGGTCATCGACATGCTGGCACTGAAGGTCACCAGCGATTTTGAACCGAAGGTCAAGGACGACAGGATCGGTGTCGAAGACATCCAGGATTCCGCGGAATCTGTCCTGATCCAGTCCGGGTATAACGATGTAGCGAAGAACTACATCCTCTACCGTAAGCAGAGAGAAAAGATCCGTAATATGAACGCGACGATGCTCGACTATAAAGAGCTCGTCAACAGCTATGTCAACGCGATCGACTGGCGTGTCAAGGAGAACTCTACGGTCACGTATTCCGTAGGCGGTCTCATCCTGTCCAACTCCGGTGCGATCACAGCGAACTACTGGCTTTCCGAGATCTATGATCAGGAGATCGCCAATGCGCACAGAAACGGTGATGTCCATATCCATGACTTATCCATGCTGACAGGCTATTGCGCAGGGTGGTCTTTAAAACAGCTCATCCAGGAAGGCTTAGGCGGTGTTCCGGGCAAGATCACGTCCGCTCCGGCAAAGCACCTCTCCACCTTATGCAACCAGATGGTCAACTTCTTAGGTATCATGCAGAACGAATGGGCAGGCGCTCAGGCCTTCTCCAGTTTCGATACCTACTTAGCACCGTTCGTTAAAGTCGACAACCTCGACTACCACGAAGTCAAGCAGTGCATCCAGTCCTTCATCTATGGTGTCAATACACCTTCCAGATGGGGTACTCAGGCACCGTTCACGAACGTCACCTTAGACTGGACTGTTCCGAATGACTTAGCCAACCTGCCGTGTATCATCGGCGGGGAAGAGATGGACTTCTGCTACAAAGACTGCAAGCCGGAAATGGATCTCATCAACAAGGCCTTCATCGAGATCATGATCGAAGGCGATGCCAACGGCAGAGGCTTCCAGTATCCGATCCCGACATACTCTATCACCCGTGACTTCGACTGGTCTGAAACAGAGAACAACAAGCTCCTCTTCGAAATGACAGCGAAGTACGGTACCCCTTATTTCTCCAACTACGTCAACAGTGACATGGAACCGTCCGATGTCCGTTCCATGTGCTGTCGTTTAAGACTTGACCTCAGAGAACTCAGAAAGAAATCCGGCGGCTACTTCGGAAGCGGCGAATCGACAGGTTCTGTTGGTGTCGTCACCATCAATATGCCTCGTTTAGCCTATCTGGCAGAAGATGAAGAAGACTTCTACAAGCGTCTGACCAAGGTCATGGACCTGGCTGCCCGTTCCTTAAAGGTCAAGAGAGATGTCATCACGAAGCTCCTCGACAACGGCTTATATCCGTATACGAAGAGATACCTCGGCACCTTCAACAATCACTTCTCTACGATCGGCTTAATAGGCATGAACGAAGCCGGCCTCAACGCGAAGTGGTTGAGAAGAGACATGACTCATAAGGAGACTCAGGAATTCACCAAGAACGTCCTGAACTTCATGAGAGAGAAGCTCTCTGACTACCAGGAAAAGTACGGTGACTTATACAACCTCGAAGCGACTCCGGCAGAATCCACATCCTACCGTCTGGCTAAGATCGACAAGGCGATGTATCCGGATATCATCACTGCCAATGAAAACGGCGATCCGTACTACACGAACTCTTCACACTTACCGGTCGGCTTTACCGATGATGTCTTCACTGCTCTCGACATCCAGGATGATCTGCAGACCCTCTATACCTCCGGTACTGTCTTCCACGCCTTCTTAGGTGAAAGACTGCCGAACTGGAAGTCTGCGGCCAACCTCGTCAGAAAGATCGCTGAGAACTACCGTCTGCCTTACTACACGATGTCTCCGACATACTCTGTCTGTGCGGAACACGGCTATCTCGCCGGCGAACAGGATGTCTGTCCGATCTGCGGCAAGCCGACAGAAGTCTACAGCCGTATCACCGGCTACTACCGTCCTGTCCAGAACTGGAACAAGGGCAAGGCTCAGGAATTCAAGGACAGAAAGACCTATGCCTTCCAGGGCTTAGGCCAGAAGCTGGAAAAGGTCCACGGCATCACCCGTGAGATCCCGAAAGAAGATGTCGAAGTCAAACCGGAAAACACCGATGTCGAAGTAAAGGAAGAAACACCGGCTGTTGAGATCAAGGTCGAAACACCGTTAGACGGCAGCGTTGAACACCTGCTGTTCACGACTCCGACCTGCCCGAATTGCAAGGCTGCCAAGCTCCTCTTAGAGAAGAACGGCATCAACTTCCGTGTCCTCAACGCCAACGAAGAAGCGGAACTCGTCGAGAAGTTCGACATCCGTCAGGCTCCGACTCTCATCGCCTTCAGCGGTGATACCTATGAAAAGTTCCGCGGTGTCTCCGACATCAAGGGCTGGTTATTAAAGCATTGATATGGCGCAGTATGATGTGATCGTTGTCGGCGGCGGTGCCGCCGGCATGACCGCAGCCCTCTATGCGCTGCGAAACGGAAAGAGCGCCTTAGTCATCGAAAAGGAAGGCTTCGGCGGTCAGATCACCCACTCCCCGAAGGTAGAGAACTACCCGGGAACTCTCTCCATGTCCGGCAATGAATTCGCCGACAAGCTCTTTGAACAGATCACAGCCCAGGGTGCCGACTTCGAGATCGAGACCGTATCAGAAGTTCTCGATGGGCCTATCAAGACAGTAAAGACCGAAGAGGGGAACACCTATGAGGCCAAAGCTGTCATCCTGGCGACCGGTGTCAAGCACCGTGTACTGGGACTCGAAGGGGAAGAGGAACTCATCGGCGAAGGGATCTCCTTCTGCGCGGTGTGCGATGGCGACTTCTATACCGGAAAGAAAGTCATCATGGCCGGCGGCGGCAACTCCGCCTTACAGGAAGCCATCCTCTTATCCGACAAGTGTTCCGAGGTCATCATCCTGCAGGATATGCCGTTCCTCACTGGGGAAGTCAAGCTCCAGGAAGTTTTAGAGAAAAGAGATAACGTCAAAGTCTGTCTCAATCAGCGCATCATCGCCCTGCATCAGGAAAACGGCGAATTCAAAGGCGTCCGTGTCCTGGACAAGGTGAACAATGAGGAGAAGGATGTGTACGCCGACGGCATGTTTGAAGCGATCGGTCTCATCCCAGAAAACGATGCCTTCAAGGGTCTCGTCGATCTGGATGAAAGAGGCTACTTCGATTCCGAAGAGAACTGCCTGACAAAGGCCAAAGGCATCTTCGCCGCCGGGGACTGCCGTAAGAAATCTCTCCGTCAGCTGACCACGGCCGTAGCTGATGGCGCCAATGCGGCTATTGCGGCCTGCCGGTATATCAACGAATTATCCTAAGTGCAGTTCTACTGCACTTTTTCTTTTCATGAAAAAAGCCATACGTTTATCGCGTATGGCTTTTCGTTACTTGTTTTGATGATCCTTACTTCATCAGAGATAAGAACATCTCTTTGATGTCTTCGACCGTGACCGGACGAGGATTGCCAGGTGTGCAGGCATCCTTGAGAGCGTCTGCACTTAAGGCATCGACGTCTTCCATCGGAACGACATCCTTTAAGGACATGTTGATACCGACGTCTTCGCCGAGCTTCTTGACAGCAGCGACAGCAGCTTCTCTGGCTTCTTCTAACGGCATCGTGTAGCAGCCTTCAACTCCGAAGGCATCGGCGATGTCTCTGTACTTTTCACCGGTGCAAGGAGCGTTGTATTCCATGACAGTCGGAAGCAGGGTAGCGCAGGCCTTGCCATGCGGCATGCCGTAGTAAGCGGATAAGGTGTGAGCCATGGAGTGGTCAACACCTAAACCGACGTTGGAGAAGCCCATACCGGCGATGTACTGTGCCAGAGCCATGTCTTCTCTTCCCTTCGGATCGTTCTTGACAGCGTCTCTTAAAGACTTGGCGATCATGCGGATGGCCTTGATGTGAAACATGTCAGACAGTTCCCAGGCACCGGCAGTGATGTAGCCTTCGATGGCGTGTGTCAGAGCGTCCATACCGGTAGCAGCTGTTAAGCCTGCCGGCATAGAGGACATCATTTCCGGATCGACGAAAGCGACGACAGGGATGTCATGGACATCGACACAGACGAACTTTCTCTTGTTTTCCGGGTCAGTGATGACATAGTTGATCGTGACTTCAGCAGCCGTACCGGCTGTTGTCGGGACAGCTAAGATCGGCGTGCAAGGATTCTTGGTAGGAGCGACACCTTCCAGGCTTCTGACATCCGCGAATTCCGGATTGGTGTTGATGACACCGATCGCCTTGGATGTATCCATGGAAGAACCGCCGCCGATCGCGACGATGACATCAGCACCGGCTTCGGCGAAGGCCTTGACACCGGTCTGGACGTTTTCGATCGTCGGGTTTGGCTGGATATTGGTATAGAGGACGTAGTCGATACCGGCGCCGTCGAGAAGATCAGTGACTTTGGCAGTGACGCCGAACTTGACGAGATCAGGGTCGGATGCGACGAAGGCTTTCTTGAAGCCGCGGGCTTTGATTTCGGTTACGACTTCCTTGATGGCTCCGGCGCCATGGTAGGAAGTCTCATTCAGGATAAAACGATTTGCCATATATTCCTCCTATTATTATCTACTTTCAGTATAAAGGAAGAAGGGAATTTTGTTCGGTAATTAATCTACCCCGAACAGCAGTTCCTTATAGGTCGGAACAGGCCAGAAGATCCGCTCTGTCAATAGCTCCATCGCATCGCTCTTTTCTCTGATGGAATCAAGCAGAGGCAGGATCTCGTCCTTGTAGAAGTAGGCGAGCTCAAGTCCTGCCGACGGCTTGTCTTTTCCTAAGAGATCGGCGAGTTTTTCCGTGAGTTCATAGGCTTCGCTGCTCAAGACTGTGAGCTTACTGAGAGTACCGTATTCATAGGTCTTTTCCACGTCGGCTCCCAGTTCCTTTTCTCTGAGAAGGATGCCTAAGAGGTGTTTGCGGTAGTTGGAGACAGCCGGCAGGATGTCCTTTCTCATCATGTCGAGAAGGGTCTTGGCTTCGATATTGACAGTCTTGTAGTACTTCTCTAGATAGATCTCATAGCGGCTTCTCAGTTCGATCTCGTTGAGGACGCCCTGATGACGGTAGACTTCGATGTTCTTATAGTCGAGGTAGTGTCTCATCGCATCCGGCGTGGAAGGGTAGTTGGAGAGACCTCTCTCCCTGGCTTCTTCTAACCAGGAGGCATCGTAGCCGTTGCCGTTGAAGATGATGCGCTTGTGCTCTTTCAGCGTCTCCTTGATCAGATCGTGGATGGCGCTGTTGAGATCATCCGCCTTCTCTAAGACATCCGCGAAGCCCTGGAGCTCTTCCGCGACAACGGTGTTGAGGACCGTGTTCGGGGTCGCGATCGATGCGGAGCTTCCCGGCATACGGAATTCGAACTTGTTGCCGGTAAAGGCGAACGGCGATGTCCTGTTGCGGTCGGTATTGTCCTTCGGGAAGGAAGGGATGGTATGGACGCCGATCTTCAGCGGTTCCTTTTCTTTATTGGAGTAGACGGTATCGTTTTCGATGCTTTCCAGGATGGCTGTCAGCTCATCTCCCAGATAGATGGAGACGATGGCCGGAGGCGCTTCGGAAGCGCCCAGACGGTGGTCGTTGGCAGCCGAGGAGATGGCGATGCGCAGGAGGTCCTGATACTCGTCGACGGCCTTGATGATGGCGGTCAGGAAGAGCAGGAACTGGGCATTCTCCGCCGGGGTATCCCCCGGTTCCAGGAGATTCATCCCGGTATCGGTCTTGAGGGACCAGTTGTTGTGCTTGCCGGAACCGTTGACGCCGTCAAACGGCTTTTCATGTAAGAGACACTCCAGACCGTGTTTCCGGGCGACCTTTTTCATGACCTCCATCGTGAGGTTGTTCTGGTCGGCGGAGACGTTGACGGTCTGGAAGATATTGGCGAGTTCGTGCTGGGAAGGAGCCACTTCGTTGTGCTCGGTCTTGGCCTGGATGCCGAGTTTCCAGAGCTCTTCGTTGAGGTCCTTCATGAAGTCTGAGACAGAGGTCTTGATGGAGCCGTAGTAGTGGTCGTCCATCTCCTGTCCCTTCGGAGGCATCGCTCCGAGTAAGGTTCTGCCTGTCAGCTGCAGGTCTTCTCTCTGGTCGAAGTATCTCTTGTCGACGAGGAAGTATTCCTGTTCCGCGCCGGCAGTCGCCTTGACGTGGTCGACATCTTCATTGCCGAAGAGGTGCAGGATGCGCATGGCCTGTTCATTCAGGGCTTCCATCGAACGTAATAACGGTGTCTTGTGGTCTAATGCTTCTCCGCTGTAGGAACAGAAGATCGTCGGGATGCACAGGATGCCGTCCTTGATGAAGGCGTAGGATGTCGGATCCCAGGCGGTATAGCCTCTGGCTTCAAAGGTATCCCGTAATCCGCCCGACGGGAAGGAGGAAGCATCTGCTTCGCCTCTTACCAGGTTGGAAGGAGAAAAGCTGAGAGTGATGGAACCGCCGCCGGCTGTGGAGACGAAGCTCTCGTGCTTTTCAGCGGTAGCGCCGGATAACGGGTGGAACCAGTGGGTGAAGTGGGTCGCTCCGTTTTCGATGGCCCAGTTCTTCATGGCTTCCGCCACTTCCCTTGCGATCGAAGAATTGAGGGAATAACCGTTCTTGATGGTCTTGCGCAGTTCCCAATATGTTTCTTCGGAAAGTCTTTCTTTCATCACGGCATCGTTGAATACCTTGGAACCGAATGTCTTCATGATATCTGTCATAAACTTTTATCTCCTTGTGTACGAATAGATGCTTCGATCAGACCGGTAAATAACGGATGCGGCCTGTTAGGGCGGGAGAGGAACTCGGGATGGAACTGGACAGCCACAAAGTACGGATGATCTTCATATTCGACCGTCTCGACGATGTAGCGGTCCGGGGAGAGACCGGATAAGACGAGTCCGGCTTTCTGCAGATCCTCCCGGAAGAGATTGCTGAATTCATAGCGGTGCCGGTGTCTTTCGCTGATCTCTTCTCTGTGATAGAGGTCATAGATCCGGCTTCCCTTTTCAAGTATACACGGATAAGCGCCCAGACGGAGCGTTCCGCCTTTCGCAACGGCTTCATTTTGTTCAGGAAGGAAGTCGATGACCGGATGGGAGGTGTCCGGATCAAACTCTCTCGAGTTGGCATCCTTCCAGCCGCAGAGACTTCTGGCACATTCGATGACTGCCACCTGCATGCCCAGGCATATCCCGAGATACGGGATCTTGTTTTCCCTGGCATAGCGGGCGGTGAGGATCATGCCTTCGATGCCCCGGTCTCCGAAGCCTCCCGGTACCAGGATCCCGTCGACGTCCTTCAGCTTCCTGGCGATGTTATCCTCGTTTAATGTTTCACTGTCTACCCAGCGTATCTTCACCTTCCGGGAAAGATGATATCCTGCGTGTCTCAGGGCTTCTGTTACGGAGAGATAGGCATCGTGGAAGCGGACATACTTGCCGACCATGGCGATCTTTACACAACCTTCCGGATGTTTGGCGAGTTTCACCATCTGCTTCCATTCTTCAAGATCCGCCTTCCTCTCCGGTAAGAAGAGCTCCCGGCAGACGATGTCGCCGAAGTGCTGTTTCTCCAGCTTCAGCGGCAGCTCTTCCAGGATCGGTACCGTCCTGTTTTCAAAGACGCAGTCCTTTTTGACATTGCAGAAGAGGGCGATCTTCTCAAAGATCTCTTTCTCCAGAGGCTTGTAGCAGCGTAGGACGATGATGTCCGGATGGATGCCTTTTCCCTGCAGTTCCTTGACGGAATGCTGGGTAGGCTTGGACTTGTGCTCTCTGGAACCTGTGAGATATGGGACCAGTGTCACATGGATGAAGAGGACGTTTTCCTTTCCCTGTTCTAAAGAAATCTGTCGGACGGCTTCGATATACGGCTCGGATTCGATATCGCCGATCGTCCCGCCGATCTCCGTGATCAGGATATCCGGGTCGTTCTTCTTCGCCGCCCGGTAGATGAAGTCCTTGATCTCATCGGTGATGTGCGGGACGACCTGTACCGTCTTCCCAAGGTATTTTCCCTCTCTTTCCTTGTGCAGGACGTTCCAGTAGACCTTGCCGGTGGTGAGATTGGAATAGCGGTTGAGGTCTTCATCGATGAAGCGCTCATAGTGGCCCAGGTCGAGGTCGGTCTCGGCACCGTCACTTGTGACATAGACTTCCCCATGCTGAAAAGGGGACATCGTACCGGGATCGACATTGATGTAGGGATCGAGTTTCTGGGAAGCGACCTTGAATCCTCTGGCCTTCAGCAGACGGCCCAGGGAGGCAGCGGTGATTCCTTTTCCGAGGCCGGAGACGACTCCTCCGGTCACAAAGATGAATTTTGACATATACGTCTCTCCCTGAAAAATAAAAAAACAACACCGTCGGGGGTGTGTTTCCTGAAGGGCTATAAAACCCTTTCCACAGCTTGCATTCTATGTGTGGAATCTATGAGAAGAGTACGCGTACTACAACTACTTTTTCATCATAAGACCGGTGAAAAATACTTGTCAAGAGAGAATTGAAAAAACAAAAAACTTTTCTGAAAATTGTACTCATTGTATGATACTATGCGCTTAAGAAGGATGGAAATGATTATGGCAGATACGGTCATCGTGCTCGATTTCGGCAGTCAGTACAATCAGCTCATCGCCCGGAGGATACGGGAAATGGGCGTCTACAGTGAACTCTTACCGGGAGATACCCCTTTAGAAGAGATCCTGAAAAAGGGTGATGTCAAGGGGATCA
>JAFOMB010000107.1 GCA_017419065.1 Erysipelotrichaceae bacterium
AATGAGCTCTTCGATATCACCGAAGCTGACAGAAAACAGCTCACTACCTACAAGAACACAGTCGACAAGTCCAACAGCGATGAGGAAAGAGCAGTCGCTCAGCTCATGAAACTGCAGGTCGTCGTCAATGAAGTGGAAGTCAAGGTCCGTGAATACCACATCCCGGCTATTGCGGGAGCGTATCGCGAAGACCTCGTGAAGAGCCGCGAGTATATCGCTGATATCAAGCGCCTTCTCAATGAAGTTCCGCTGAATACGCAGAGTCTCAATGCCACTCTGGATGAAGCGATCGACTTCATCTACAAGTTCTATAACAATGTCAACAATGTCGTCGGTATGGCGATCATGGTCGAGAACGCGATCGTCTTCGGCAACAAGTACCGTTCGACCTATCCGGAGATCGACAGAGAGCTCTCCAAGGCGGAATTCTCCTATCTGAATGGGGAATATACGAGAGCCCTGACGATCGCGATCAACTGTATGGAAACACTCTTCCCGGAGAGTGCTGACGAAAAGATCCTGGAGACGGTCTAGTGAAAGTCTATCTGGATGCCGTCTCAACGACGGCTGTCGATGGGGAAGTTCTCGATACCTATCAGAAAATCCTCTCAGATCACTACTGCAATAGCGATGCCCTGTATGATGACGGCGTCGCTATTTATCGTATGCAGGAAAGATCGAGAGAACTCATCGGAAAGATGCTGGGAGTAAAGGCAGAGGACATCATCTTCACCTCCGGTGCCTCGGAAGCCAATTCCCTGGCCATCAAGGGACTCGCGTTCCGCCACTTATCCGAGAAACCCCATCTGATCACTTCTTCCTATGAACACTCCTCTGTCAACAATGCCTTCAGACAGCTGGAAGAGGACTTCGGACTGGAAGTGACCTATATCGAACCAACTAACGGCATCATCACGCCGGAAGCAGTCGAGAAGGCGATCCGCCCGGATACATTACTGGTATCCATCATGACTGTCAACAATGAAAACGGGGCAGTCAATGACGTCGCATCGATCGCCGGGACGGTGAAGAAGCATCCGCACGTCTACTTCCACACCGATATCACCCAGGCACTGGGCAAGTGCGATCTGGATCTCTCTTCTGTCGATATGGCTTCCTTTTCCGCCCATAAGATCCATGGACTCAAGGGCAGCGGTGTCCTCATGAAGAGAAAGCACATCGAGATCCTGCCGCTGATATCCGGCGGTCAGCAGGAGTTCTCCCTGCGTGGCGGTACCAGCAATGCCCCGGCAAATATCGTCCTGGCCAAGACATTAAGACTGGCACTGGAGAATCAGAAGAAGCATAGAGACATGCTTCACGGGTATTATGAATACCTCTGCAGGGAACTGCCTTTGATCGAAGGTGTCTCCATCCACTTCCCGGAAAGACATCTGGAAACGCTGCTCAGCGTCTCGACACCGATCCCGTCGGAAGTCATGCTGAACGCCTTGAATAAGAAGGGGATCATGGTCTCCTCCAAGTCTACCTGCGGATCGAGATCGGATGAAGAAAACCGCACGATGAAGGCCATGGGTGTTGACGAGAACTATGTCATCCGTGTATCCTTCGACCATACCAACACATTCGAAGAGATCGAATATTTTATCAGCTGCATCAAGGAGATCATCACAAAATATGGAAAAACTGCTGTATGACCACATCGTAGTACGATACGGAGAACTCTCCACCAAGGGAAAAAACCGCAAGGAATTCACCAAGAAACTGACGGAAAACATCCGGAAGAGACTTCTGGATCATCCGTCTTTGACCTATAAGACCCTTCATGACGGTCTCTTCATTGAACTGCACGGGGAAGATTATGAAGTGATCAGGGAAGAGCTGAAAGACGTCTTCGGCTTCAGCTATTTCTCCGGTTCCATCCGTACATCTACCGATATCGAAGAGATCACGAAGACAGCCCTGTATCTGGCGCAGAACAGGGAGGCCAAGACCTTCAAGATCGCAGCCAGGAGAAGCGACAAGACCTATCCGATGCATTCCGATGAGATCAACCGTCATGTCGCCTCCGCCATTCTCAAGAACACCGATCTGAAAGTCGATGTCCATGATCCGGATCTGATGATCTACATCGTCATCAACAGGAATGAGGCCTTCATATCCGATGAGAAGGTCAGAGGCATGGGCGGCTATCCGACAGGGGTCAACGGCCGGGCGCTGCTGATGCTGTCGGGGGGTATCGATTCCCCGGTAGCCGGCTGGTATACGATGAAAAGAGGTCTCAAGATCGAAGCGATCCACTTCGCTTCAGAGCCTTATACCAGTGCGCAGGCCAAGGAAAAAGTCATCACACTGGCCAGAAAGCTCAGTGTCTATCAGAACGATGTCATCATCCATATGATCCCGTTCACAGATCTGCAGCTGGCCATCTATAAAAACTGCGATCACGCCTATGCGATCACCATCATGAGAAGGATGATGTACCGCATCGCCGATACGATCGCCAGAAACAGGAAACTGATCGCCATCACCAACGGAGAAAGCCTTGGTCAGGTGGCATCCCAGACACCGGAATCTCTCAGTGTCATCGGCGAGGTCTCCAAGACACTGATCTTACGGCCTTTATGCATGCTGGATAAGCTGGAGATCATCGATGTCGCCAAGAAGATCGATACCTATGAGACATCCATCCTGCCTTTCCAGGACTGCTGTACCATCTTCGACCCGACGAATTCCGTCATCAAGCCGAAGGAGGACAAGTGTCTGGAACAGGAGAGACGTTTCAACTATCAGGAACTGGTAGACCGCTGCGTGGAAAATGACGAGATGGTCAGAGTTTCCTATCGTGATGAGGAGGTAAAGGAAAATGAATCTATATTCTAAAAGAAGAGAAAAAGTATTCCGTTCACTGAGCGACAATTCGCTGGCAGTTCTCTTTTCCGGCAAGGCACCGATGTGTTCTGCCGATGAGGCCTATCCGTTTGTCGTAGACAGGAACTTCTATTATCTGACAGGTCTGGAAAAAGAAGAGATGGCCCTTGTCCTCTACAAGAACGGCACTGACATGAGAGAATATCTCTTCATTCAGCCATTCGATGAAGTCATGGCCAGATGGGTCGGCGGCAGGATGTCGGAAGAAGAAGCCAGAGCGGTCTCCGATGTGGAGAATATCCGAGAGTATGGCGAACTGTCTTCCTTTGTGAACAGCCTTCTCAACAATATGAGAAGAGATGCCTCCTTCAAGTGCTATTTCGACTTCTGGCACTATGAAGCCGATCAGCAGGAGACTCCGGCGCACCGCTTTGCCCAGAAACTGAGAAACGACCGTCCTTCCCTGATCATGAGAGACCTCTATCCGATTCTGACTTCCATGAGGATGATCAAGGATGAATACGAGATCACCTGTGTACGTCAGGCGATCATGACGACGAAGCTGGGCGTGGAACAGATGATGAAGACGATCCGTCCGTCCATGAATGAGATGGTGATGGAAGGGGTCTTCGACTTCGTCCTGAAACAGAACATGTGCAACGAAAATGCCTTCCATACGATCGCGGCCAGCGGAGAAAGAGCGACGATACTCCACTATTCCTCCAACAATCAGCCGATGGCAGATGGGGAACTCTTCCTCTGCGACTTAGGAGCTACCTTCAAACACTATTGCGCGGATATCTCCCGTACTTTCCCGGTCAACGGCCATTTCACGGAAAGACAGAGAGAGATCTATGAACTGGTCCTGCAGGCCCAGAAGATCGTAGAAGAAAACGCCAGAGTCGGCGTTAAACTGAAGGATATC
>JAFOMB010000108.1 GCA_017419065.1 Erysipelotrichaceae bacterium
CATCGGCTACGGGCCAAGCGGGATCTTCGCCGCCTGGCGTCTATCGGAGGCCGGTCTCAAGCCGGTCATCCTGGAAAGAGGAAAGAGGATACAGGAGAGGGAAAAGGATGTGGAATCCTTCTTCAAAGGCGGTCCTTTCAATAAGGAAGACAACGTCGCCTACGGGGAAGGCGGTGCCGGGACCTTCTCGGATGCCAAGCTCACGACGAGAGTCAACGATCCCTTCGTCAGCTATATCCTGAAGACCTTTATCGAACACGGCGCCGAGGAGCGCATCGCCGTCGATGCCCACGCCCATGTCGGGACTGACAGGATCCGCAAAGTCATTTCCTCCATGACCGACGAACTGATCAAAAGAGGCTGCGAATTCCACTTCGGGGAAGCCGTCAGAGACTTCCTGATCGAAGACGGGAAACTCAAAGCCATCATCACTGACAAGGATACTTATTACTCCGATTTCTTCCTCTTAGGCATCGGTCACAGTGCCCGGGACACCTTTGAGAAGCTCTATGAGCGCGGTGTGGAGATCATCCGCAAGGATACGGCCATCGGCTTCCGTGTCGAACATCTGCAATCCCTCATAGACAGTGTCCAGTATAAGGGTATTATCTCCGAGAAGCTGGAGCCGAGCGAATACTTCTTACGCTGCAGGGATGAAAAAGGCGTCTATTCCTTCTGCATGTGTCCGGGCGGCTTCGTCGTACCATCCAACGCGGAAGAAGGTCACATCGTCACCAACGGGATGTCCTATTCCGGAAGAGACAACGAACTGGCCAACAGCGCCATCCTCATCCAGGTCCGAAAGGAAGAATACGGCGAAGGCCCTCTTTCCGGATTCGATTATCTGGAAAGTTATGAGAGAAAAGCCTATGATATCACTTCTTCCTACAAGGCCCCGGCCATGAATATCTCCGATTTCATGAAGGGAGAACTCCATCCGCTGATCTTCCCTTCTTCCTATCCATTGGGGACAGTTCTCTATGATCTTTCTTCCTTCTATAAGGAAGAAGATGTGAAGATCTTACGGAAGGCTCTTTCCTTCTTTGATGAGAAGATCCCGGGTTTTATCGAAAAAGGAATCATGGTCGCTCCGGAAAGCCGTTCCTCCTCTCCTGTCCGCATCCCGAGAAAAGAAGACGGCGAAGCGGAAAGCGTGAAAAACCTCTATCCGATGGGCGAAGGACCGGGTTATGGAGGCGGCATCATGTCCTGTGCTCTGGACGGGATCCGGACAGCGGACAGGATCCTGAAGAAGCTCTGAGCACGAATTCACTCAAAGTTCACATTGGCTTCTATAATAGAGTTTGAGGTGATGGAAAATGAAAGGTAATGTGAAAACCTTACTCATCGTATTTCTGGTTGCCTTACTGGGATCCGGTATCGGTACATTCGGTGTCCTGGAACTCAAAGAAGGCAGCTCTTCCGCTTCCACGGTAAATGACCTGCAGATACAGCAGGTATCCTATGAGCCGTCCGCCGGCAAAAACGATACGACAAAGGCCATCGAAAAGGCCTATGATACCGTCGTGGAGATCAGGACGGAAGTCACGACACAGTCTTTCTTCGGAAAGAGTACAGCGACAGGTCTTGGATCGGGCGTCATCATATCTTCTGACGGCTATATCGTGACCAATCACCACGTCGTCAACGACTCTAACAACATCACGGTCACCCTGTCGACCGGCGAGATCTACGGCGCCGTCCTCGTCGGATCGGATTCCAGAACGGATATCGCTCTGATCAAGATCGACGCGGAAGATCTTCCGTATTCCGTCTTCGTCGATTCCGACAAGCTCGAGATGGGACAGGAAGTCGTCGCGATCGGCAATCCGTTAGGTCATGGCGTGACCTGTTCGACCGGGATTATCTCCGGACTGGAGAAGGAGATCCTGCTGAACAACGTCTATATGGACCTCATCCAGACGGATGCCTCGATCAACGAAGGCAACTCGGGAGGCGGCCTCTTTGACATCAACGGCGACCTCATCGGTATCGTCAACGCCAAGTCTTCCTCTTCCTACTATTCCTCGACGACTGTCGAAGGCATGGGCTATGCCATCCCGGCCAACCGGGTCCTGTGGGTCATTGAATCCCTGAAGGAATACGGCTATGTAAAGGACAGAGCGACGATCGGCGTATCCGTCGGCACATCCCCTGTCTATGTACAGCCGTTAGAGAAGTACGGTCTGCTGATCATGGGGATCCAGGAAGGCGGCGGTGCCGAGAAAGCCGGTCTCCGGGAAAACGATGTGATCCTGGAAGCAGACGGCAGAGATACGACATCCTATGCCGATCTCAACCGCGTCCTGGACAAGCACGATCCGGGCGACACGATCACGCTGCACATCTACAGAGAAAGCGGCGAGATAGATGTCGAAGTGACCCTGACACAGGCCAACCAGTAAATACGATGAAAAACGGAGATCAGATCTCCGTTTCTTTTTTTAAAAAATATGCGGATCAGAGATCCGCATATTTCATTATTCTTTCTCAGCCTTTTCCAGCTGCGCCTGACGCACGACCTTTTCCGTGACGTTGGCAGGAGCCGGTTCGTAGCGGTCGAATTCCATGACATAGGAACCGCGGCCCTGGGTCATGGAACGGAGTTCTGTCGCATACTTCTGCATTTCTGCCATCGGGACTTCCGCATCGATCTGGCCTTCGCCGTCTTCGGAGGAACCGATATTGATGATCATACCGCGTCTCTTGTTGAAGTCGCCGATGATATCGCCGGTGTACTTTTCCGGAGCAGTGACAGTGACCTTGCCGATCGGTTCAAGGAGGACCGGGTTGGCCTTCGGCATAGCGGCCTTGAAGGCCAGTCTGGCAGCAGCTTCGAAGGCGACAGCCTTGGAGTCTACCGGATGCATCTTGCCGTCGAACAGGGTGGCCTTGACACCGACGACCTTGTAGCCGGCGAGTTCACCGTGTTCCATACACTTACGTAAACCGAGTTCTGTCGGAGGGAAGAATTCCTTGGAGACGGAACCGCCGAAGATATCGGTCTCGAAGATCATATCTTCGGAATCGCATGGTTCAAAGCGGATCCATACATCACCGAACTGGCCGGCGCCGCCGGACTGCTTCTTGTGCTTGCCTTCGGCTTCGACTGTCTTGCGGATCGTCTCACGGTACTGGATCTTCGGTTCCTTCGTGTTGATCTCGACCTTGTATTTGTTTCTGAGCTTGTTGACGACGACATCGATCTGCTGTTCACCTACTGCGTAGAGGACCTGTTCGGATGTCTCGGCGTTCTTGACGAGCTGGAGGGACTTGTCTTCTTCCAGGATCCTCTTGATGGCTTCAGACATCTTGTCTTCATCATCCTTCGTCTTCGGGGAGATGGCGACGCCTAACATCGGTCTCGGGAAGACGATATCGTCGAAGAGGACCTTCTTTTCCTTTGTGCAGAGTGTGTCGTTGGTCTGTGTGACAGCCAGCTTCGTGACAGCGCCCAGGTCACCGGTAAACAGCTTGCCGACAGCGATCTGGTTCTTGCCTTTGACGCAGAAGATCTGGGAGATCTTTTCCATCTGATCCTTCTTGGTATTGTAGACCTGGGAATCAGAGGAGAGGACACCGGACATGACCTTCAGATAGGAGATCTTGCCGACGAACGGGTCGACGATGGACTTGTATACCAGGCCGCTGAACGCTTCGTGTTCATTGGTCTCGAGAACGATTTCATTGCCCTTGTCATCCTTGGCAGTGACAGTACCCTTTTCCGCATAGCACGGGAAGTATTCCGTGATGAGGTCGAGCAGTCTCTGGATGCCCTTGACTTCGATGGCGCTGCCGCAGTAGACCGGCTTGATATCGCCGTTACGTACACCGATACGTAAACCCTTGGCGATCTCATCTTCTGTGAACGGTTCTTCTTCAAAGAACTTTTCCATCAGTTCATCATCGGTAGCCGCTAAAGCTTCCGCGAGTTCGCCATAGTATTCTTCAACTTTATCCGCGTAGGCAGCCGGGACTTCCTCAGCCTTGGAGAGGTCGGAATAGTACCAGGCTTTCTTTCTCAGGATATTGATGGAGCCGATGAGCTTGCCGCCTTCCATGATCGGGAGTTCGAACGGGATGACGGTATTGCCGAATTCTTCTCTCAGATCGGCGACGACTTTTTCGAAGTGCGCGTTTTCATCATCGATCTTGTTGACGAAGAAGATCGTCGGCATGTGTCTCTTGGAGACAGCCTTCATGGCGTTTTCCGTACCGGATTCGACGCCGTCCTTACCGGAAACGACGATCAGAGCGTTATCGCCTACCGCGAAACCGGCAGCCTTTTCGCCTTCATAGTCCAGATACCCAGGGGTATCGATGAAGTTGATCTTCTTATTCTTCCATTCACATGGTGCTAAAGCGGTGAATACCGAGAGGCCTCTCTTGATCTCTTCCGGGTCAAAGTCGACAGTGGACGTACCGTCTGTGGTCTTGCCCATGCGGTCGACTGCCTTGGTGAAGAAGAGAGCCGATTCGATCAGTGTGGATTTTCCGGCACCGGAGTGTCCCAGTAATACGACGTTCCGGATATCATTTGCTAAATAGTCTTTCATTCTGAGTTCCCCTTATTTCAATACATCCTGCAGTTCTGCGAGGCATTCCGTACGCAGATAGTGGACGGCTTTGTTTCCGTGATTGTCGACGATCTCCTTATCAGCGCCCTTGTTGAGCAGATAGAGGACGAGGTCGGTATAACCGCCGTAGCTGGCTCTCATCAGGCAGGTGCAGCCTTCGTTGTCCTGCTTGTTGACATCAGCGCCCTTGGCCAGCAGATAGTGGATGACATCGACCTTGAAGGCCAGTACGGCATCCATCAGAGCTGTTCTTCCCTTGGAGTCTGTCTCATCGACGAGGGCTCCGTGTTCAACGAGGTATTCTACGACATGGGACTGTCCCAGGAAAGCCGCTCTCATCAGAGCTGTACGTCCGTTGTTGTCGTGAGAGTTCACATCAGCACCGGCTTCTACCAGCAGCTGGCAGATATATTTATGACCGTTCTTGGCAGCACCCATCAGAGCTGTCTTATTGTTCTTGTCTCTGGCTCTGACATCGGCACCGTTGTTCAGCAGTGTCTCAACGATATCTTCATATCCTCTCTTCGCTGTCCTCATCAGGGCCGTACGTCCGTCACCGCTCTTGGTGTTGACATCGACGCCCTTGGCGATGCATGCACAGACCTTGGCGTGGTCACCCATACTGCAGGCATCATAGAATTCTTTTACTAACGTCTGATCCATTTTCGTTTCCTCCTTTTCAACGTCAGGATGTTAAAGATGGTATAAAAAAGAACGCAAAGACGCGTTCATCTCAAAAGACACAAATTGAGGCAGGCACAGGTAAAGCGATAGCTACCCCTAAGATATTCACTTTTTTCTCCATACCCGGTCTCATATTATGTATACCAATTCCTTACCTATATTTTAGTCGCTGGGAAGGTATCTTTCAAGGTATATGTTCGTGAAAGTGTTTTCATCATTTCAGCTGCTTCATGACTTCTTTATAGTCCGGCATATGCGACTGTATGATCGCGTAGAAACGCCTGGAATGATTCGGCACCAGGAAGTGCGTCATCTCGTGGAGGATGATGTAGCGCAGGCACTTTACAGGATAGTGGATGAGGTAGGAAGAGATGGCGATGCGGTTCTCTCTGGTGTAGCAGACGCCCCATTTGGACTTCAGGACCTTCGCCTTGAGTTCCGGGATCTGATGATAGCCGTAATCCTGTAAGAGGAAGAGATATTCCTTCATGATGGCCTCCGCTTCCTGGAGGAGTCTTCTGTCTAACTGTTTGTAGAGCCAGCGCAGAGCTTTCTCTCTGTCATCTTCCTTATAGGAGAGATAAAGAGTATCTTCACTTAATGACCAGCTGTTTTCCCCGATGGAGAAGAGGAAGCGGTAAGGCTTTCCGAAGATATAAAAAGATTCTCCTCCCCTGTACATCGGCGATCTCTCCTTATCTAAAGTGCTTTTATAATAAGCCTTATATATCCAGTCCTTCTTTTCCATTATGAAGCGGTAGATCTCCGCCTCCGGCAGGAACTTCGAACAGCTCACTAAAATGGTGTTCCCTCTTAAGCGCATGCGCAGGTATTTCATGCCGGAACGCCTTGTGATCTCCACATTGAAATAGAGTCCGTTGATCTCGATCATATCTTCCTTATTATAATCCTTTTCGATATCCTTTACTTTTTAAAAAGAATCCGTTAAAATAAATAGGCAATATGGCGGTTGTGGTGAAGTTGGTTAACACACCAGATTGTGGCTCTGGCATTCCGTGGGTTCGAGTCCCATCAATCGCCCCATTGAAAAATAACTCCCGTTCGGGAGTTTTCTTATGAAAGGAGATCTCTATGAAAACACTGTATGTCCTCCGGCACGGTCAGACCGACTGGAACCGCTGGAACCTCCTCCAGGGGATCACGAACACCGCTCTCAACGACAGCGGCACGAGACAGGCCAGACTGGCCAAGACCTATATCGATACCCTGCCGGTCAAAGAGATCTACTCTTCCCCTCTTTCCAGAGCGGTCCTGACAGGGTTGATCGCCACCCAGGGAAGAGATCTGCCGGTCCATATCGAAAAGGGACTCCATGAAAGAGACTTCGGCCGCTTTGAAGCGACCGGTCCTAATCACCGTCCCCTGCCGGAACATATCAAGACCTTCGCCGATCTGGAAAAAGAAGAAGGTTTCGACGGCGAGACGACAGAGGAAGCCGGGAAGAGATTTGAGAAGACACTCATCGAGATCGCGGAAAAGGCGGAATCCGATGACCTGCTGCTGGTATCCCATGGCGGGGTCATCTGCGCCTATCTTGAATACTATTATCAAAGCCATCACATCCCTTATACGCAAGCGGATGTCACGATCCCCAACTGTTCCGTCTCGACTTTTACCTATGACGGTGAACTCCATATCAAACAGATCGGCTATAACGACTATCTCAATCAAAAAGACTGCTAGGCAGTCTTTTCTTTTAATATTTCATTGGCGAAAGCCAATGCTTCTTCTTCGGTATCCGTCAGTCCCAGGAACATGTAGTTGGCCATGGCTCCCGAGAGGGCGTCATCGACTCTTCCCTCTTCGATCAGCGTGCCTTTGAACTTCTCCCGGATCTCTTCCGGTGTCAGGACGAATTCCTTTCCGTCTCTCCGGGAAGCGAAGACACAGACCTTGTGAGCGCTGCGGAAGCGGTCGGACTTATCGAAGGCGATCATGTCGGCCCAGATCTCATAGGCATCCGTGCCGTTGGCGTAGTTCATCATCGTCGGGGCAATGCCTCCCGGAGGACGCATGTTGACTTCCAGGGCGACGATATCGCCCTCTTTGCCTAACGGCTGGTCTTTTGTCAGACGGAAGAATTCAAAGTGGACGAAGCGGCTTTTAACGCCAAAGGCCTTGACGGTCCTTCTTCCCGCATTCAGGAGATCTTCCGGCAAGACGCTTCTTTCCATGAAACAGGTATTCCCGTTGAGGTTGACAGTGTCCATCAGATTGGTGACCGTGACATTGCCGTTCTCAAAGATCGGCTCCCCTTTCGAATTGATGATGGCGTCATAGGACTGGACTTCACCGGTGATGAATTCCTCCATGATGTATTCGACATCGAGTTTCGTCTCAAAGAAGTGCTTCAGATCCTCTTCTGTTTTGATCTTGTGGGTATCACTGGCTCCGACGCCGTTGTCCGGTTTGGCAACGACCGGATAGCCGACTTCTTCGATAAAGGCCTTGCAGTGATCGAAATCATCGACCATGTGATATCTGGCAACCGGGATCCCGGCCTTTTCATAATAGGCCTTCATATGCGATTTGAACTTGACCGCATCCATGTCTTCGTTGTGGAAGCCGGTCGTGATATTGAATTCCGTACGCAGCTTGGCGTCTCTCATGAGCCAGTATTCGTTATTGGACTCCAAGAAGTCGATCTTTCCGTATTTGAAGGTAAAGAAGGCGACAGCCCGGAAGACTTCTTCGTAGTTCTCCAGGGAGGAGACCTTGTAGTATTCATTGAGGGAATCTTTCAGTTCCCAGGTGAGGGAGTCATAATCGGCATCGCCGATGCCTAATACATTGAGACCGTTGTTTTTCAGCTGACGGCAGAAGTTCCAGTGATTCGAGGGAAAATTCGGGGAGATGTAGATGAAGTTTCTCATAAGATGTCTCCTTGTCTTAACAGATACGGCAAGAAATACGGGACCTGTTTATACCACCAAGGCCAGTCGTGATTGACGTCATAACCCCAGTAATCGACCCAGATCTGGATGCCGAGTTCGTGGAAGCGCTGATCGAGGAAACGGGTAGACCACGGTTCCTCCCAGGCACCCTGACCGACACAGACGACGGCTTTATTGTTGTTGTAGCGGGAGATGAACGGATGATCCGGGGTCATGCCTGCCATATAGTCAGTCGGAGAGTTCTGATAGACCACTTCGTCCATGTAGTCTCCCATGAAATAGGAGGCGTTGTAGATGCCGGATAAGGCCAGACACCGGTCGAAGAGGTCTGGGAAGCGCAGATAGAGGTTGAGCGCATGGGTCGCTCCCATCGAACAGCCGAAAGTCATGATGCCCGGATAGCCTTCCCAGCCGTTTTTCTCATTGACATAGTTCCGGATATACGGGACCATCTCCCGGGTGATGTAGTTGATCCAGGCTTCGTGTCTGCGGATGCGGTCGTAAGGATTGCCTTCCCTGTCGCTCCAGGTCTCCAGATCGATCGTATCGATGGAGAAGACGATGCATTCGCCGTTTTCGATCCACGGGGCAAAGACATCGCTCATGTGGAAGTTTTCAAAGTCGACGAAACGGCCATCCTGGCACGGGATAAAGAGGATCGGACGGCCATGGTGGCCATAGATCTTTACCGGCATCGTGCGGTTGAGTTCACTGCTGTAGTATTCGATATAGTTGACTTCCATGTTATCCTCCTATCCCTCGTAAAAGAGTATGTCCATAAAGAACGGGACTGCCTTCTCCCAGGAAGCCTCGTTGTGTTCGCCATTCGGGGCGATGCGGCTGGTCACCCGGATCTTCTTTCTGATCAGAGCAGCTGTCGCATCCGCAAAAGCCTGCCGGCTTCTCCCGTAGAATTCTTTTTCGCCATAGTCCATGTATAAGACCGTATCACTTTTCATGCGGCCGTTGCGGATCATGGAGAGGACTTTCTCCGGTGCAAAGGTCAAAGACGGAGACAGGGATGCTCCTCTGGAGAAGACGTCATTGTAGCGGCATAAGGCATATAAGGTCATGAGGCCGCCCATGGAGCTGCCGGCAATGAAGGTGTGCTTCCTGTCCGGCTTTGTCGGGTAGTTGTCATCGATGTAGGGCTTGAGTTCGTTCACGAAAAAGTCCATCGTGATCTTTCCCCGGGCTTTGATCTTTCCCCAGTGCGGATCTTCGAACGGGAACGGCGTGTATTCCGATAATCTTCCGCCGCATTTTTCCTCTTCGCCGTGGTGATTGCATTCCACTCCTACGACGATCAGAGGGACCTTGTTCTCCTTCAGATAGTCGAAGAGTCCCCAGGACTTCCCATAAGTGGCTTCTTCATCATCGAAGAGATTCTGTCCGTCAAACATGTATAAGACCGGGAACTTCCCTCTTTTATCGGGAGTATAGACATAGATGCGTCTTTCCTCCCCTTCTATGAGCTGCGGTATTTCTGTTTCAAAAGTTTCTAACATGTGTCCTCCTGTTGGACCTTATATATCATTTTACAGTATTTTCATTATAATTTACATTCTTTCATTGAATGCTGTCCCATTCTTTCTGTACCGTCCGTTTTTCTTCTCTGTCCCGTAATGGTATAATCAGGGTATGAACGAGATCTTAAAGAAATGTCTTGTCGTCCTTTCTGTTCTCTTATTACTGTGTGGATGCCAGAAGAAGACACCGGTACCATCCGGCTGTGATATCCAGGAAGGATGCGATGATGATAGAGCGGATATGTCGGAATATGAGAAATACATCGAAGGAGAAGACTATGTCTTCGTGAAGTCCTCTGTTAAGCAGATGGCGGAGATGATGGACGAAGGAAAGAGCTTCTGTATCTACTTCGGTTTTGCGAGGTGTCCGTGGTGCCGGGATGTGATGCCGATCCTCAACGAGGCGGCAAAACAGAGCGGTGTCGATACTGTCTATTATGTCGATACCAGGGAGAATCCGGAATGGAAATCCAACCTGGACATCGATGACTATGACCTGCTGGTAGAAAGAGCAGAACAGTTCCTGGAAGAAGATGAAAACGGGATCCCGCATCTCTATACCCCTCTGGTCCTCTTCATCAAGGACGGCGGAAAGGGAATGGCGACCATCGCTCCCGATGACTATGACGCTCATGAAGAAAGCATCAGCGATGAGGCAGCGGAAACTCTGCTGCAGGGATATATCCATCAGTTTGAATGGCTCGCAGAGTAAAGGAAGCATCACTGCTTCCTTTTTGAATACTCATAGGCATTGCGCGGGGCACCGTCTTCTTTCAGGTAGATGACACCGCAGTAGGTGAATCCGTTCTTGAGTAGACAGCGGTTCATCGACCGGTTTTTCTCGTGGGTGTCGATGCGGATGTGCGGATGTTCCTCTTCCAGCATGGTGAAGATCTTTCCGGCGATGTTCTGCCCTTTTCTTTCTTCCTTTACCGCGATGCGGTGGATGACGATATAGGGGGAATCATCCTTCCAGGCCCCTTCGATATAGTCGTAATCGGATTCATAGTCCAGCATGGCGAAGGCGGAGAGGATCTCCTCCTCTTCCTTTAAGACGTAGAGGATACCTTTTTCGATGTCCCCTTCAAAGGTCTCTTCGTTGGGATAGCCGTTCTGCCACTGGGGGATACCCTCTTTCTTCAGGTAGGCCTTCGCATCATTCACGATGGCCATGATGGCCGGGATATCTTCTCTTTTCGCCTTAGTTAAGTTCATCTTTTTTCTTCTTCCTGATCGACGGATGGGACGCCAGGATCTTCTTGATGCCATGCGGATGAGAGAATGCGATGGACAGGACACCGTTGTCATTGCGGATGACGACACCCTCTCCGAAGATCTTGTGTTCCACGATATCGCCGTTGCGGTAAGGAGAAGACGGGACTTCCTTCTTTCTCTCCATCGGCATGATGTCGATGTCGAAGATGGCAGATTTCTTCATCTGCGGGACTTCATCCACATGATCGATACACTTCGGATCGATCTCCTTGATGAAGCGGGAAGGAAGTTTGGAGGACTGTATGACATAGGAGAAGGAATTGGATTCAGTCAGATAGAGACGGCTCTTGGCCCGGGTATAGGCGACATAGGCCAGTCTTCTTTCTTCTTCGAGTCCCTTCTGTCCTTCGGCCAGTGTTCTTTCCGACGGGAAGATGCCCTCGGATAAGCCGATGACGAAGACGACTTCGAATTCCAGACCTTTGGCAGAGTGGATGGTGAGGAGGTTGACGGCTTCACCGCCGTCCTCCGAAGCTCTGTCCGTATATAAAGAGATCATCTGGAGATAGTCATCCAGAGTCGATTCCGGATAGGTCTCCTGATACTCGGTGATATCATCCAGCAGGGATTTGACGTTCTCGAGACGCTCTGTCTCATTTTCCTTTTCCAGCATGGTCCGATAGCCCGAATCATCCAGGACTTCCTGTAAGAGCTCTTCCAGTTCGATCTGTCCGGCGTGGGATCTCCACTTCTCGACCATCTTTACGAAAGCGGAGAAGACATCTTTATTCTTCGGATAGAGGCCTTCTTTGATGACCTCATACATCGTCATATCTCTGTCCCTGGCGATCTCCAGGATGTTGTCGAGAGTCTTCTGACCGATGCCCCTCTTCGGCGTGTTGATGATGCGGACGAAGGCCAGGTCATCGCCTCTGGTGATCATGCGCAGGTAGCAGAGGATGTCCTTGACTTCCATGCGCTCATAGAAGCGCAAGCCTCCATAGATCACATACGGGATCCTGTTTTCCAGCAGGACCTTTTCCACTTCACGGGAGAGATAGTTGGAACGGTAGAGGACGGCGATGTCGTGATACGGATAGCCCTCGGAATGGAGGTCTTCGATCTTATTGGCGACATAGTTGGCCTCGCCGTTTTCACTCTTCAGGGTCTTGTGGATGATCTTGTCCCCGTCTCCCTTATTGGAGAAGAGGTCCTTGTCGACACGGGCCTTATTGTTTCTGATGACGGAGTTGGCGCCGGAGAGGATGTTGTTGGTGGAACGGTAGTTCTCATTCAGGACGATGGTCTTCGTATCCGGGAAGTCCTTGTCGAAGTTGACGATGATGTTGACATCGGCACCGCGCCAGGTGTAGATGGTCTGGTCCGGATCGCCGACGACATAGACATTGTCATGGACAGAAGCCAGCTGTCTGATCAGCCGGTACTGTTCCTTATCGATATCCTGGAACTCATCGACGTGGATGTAATGGAACTTCCTGGCCCACTTCTCCTGTATGACAGGATTGAGACGGAAGAGTCTCGTCGTAAAGAGGATGAGGTCATCGAAATCGAGGCCGTACATCTTCTTGAGACGTTCATCATAGTACTTATAGACTTTGGCCTTATTCAGGATGCGCTCTTCGCCATAGGCCAGTTCCAGAGCCTTCTCATAGGAGAGATCCATGTATTTGTTGTTGGCGATGTAGTCCAGCATCGCGCCGTACGGATATTCCTTCTTCTCTAGTCCGAGTTCCTTGTAGGCTTCCTTGAGTATGGCGTGCTGGTCGTTCTGATCGACGACGGTGAAGTTCCTCGGATAGCCCAGAGCCCCAATATCTTCGGAGAGGATGCGCATGCATAAGGAGTGGATGGTCGAGATGTGGACACCGGTCCCGCTCTCTTCCAGCATGTCCATGATCCTCGATTTCATCTCCTTGGCTGCTTTATTGGTGAAGGTGATGGCGAGGATGTGGTAGGGATTCACGCCTTTCTGTTCGATCAGATAGGCGATGCGCATCGTCAAAACACGGGTCTTACCCGACCCGGCTCCCGCGATGATGCGGATATGGGGATGTTCATCGATGACAGCCTCTTTCTGGGCGTCATTTAAATCAGAGTACTTGATCATACATCACTAGTATACAGGAAAAAGGGTCTGCTTTCATGGTAAGATGAAGGTATGATCACAAGCGATTCCTTTCACGATTACACACTGTTAGATGCCGGCGGAGAAGAGAAACTCGAAGTCTGGAAAGACGTCGTCCTCTGCCGTCCGGATCCCCTGGCGATCTGGCCAAAAGAGAAGGAAGATCTCTGGAAAAAGGCCGATGCCGTCTACCACCGTTCCAATAAAGGAGGCGGCAGCTGGGAGATAAAGAAAAAGATCAAAGACGAATGGACAGTTCAGTATAAGGAACTGACTTTCAAGGTCTCTCCGACCAGTTTCAAGCACACCGGGCTCTTCCCGGAACAGGCAGCCAACTGGGATTTCATCGATGACAAGATCCGTCATTCCTCTTTGAAGGACATCCACATCCTCAACCTCTTCGCCTACTCCGGTGCGGCCACGATGGTGGCAGCAGCTGCCGGGGCAAGTGAAGTCGTCCACGTCGATGCCTCCAAGGGCATGATCACCTGGGCGAAGGAGAACCAGGAGCTCTCCCATCTGCAGGATAAGAAGATACGCTACCTCGTCGATGACTGTCTCAAGTTCCTCAGGAGAGAAGTTAGAAGAGGCCGGAAGTATCAGGGCATCATCATGGATCCTCCTTCCTATGGAAGAGGACCGGATGGCGAAGTCTTCAAGTTTGAAGAGAAGATCAATCCTCTCATTGAAGAGTGTCTCAAGCTCTTAGCCGATGACGCGCTCTTCTACATCATCAACACCTATACGACCGGCTACTCCCCGACTGTCATGGAGAATGTATTGAGAAGACAGATGGAAAAGACAGGTCTCAAAGGAGTGATCACAGCCGATGAGATCGGCATCAGAATAAAAGACAGCGATACGATCCTGCCTTGCGGACAGACCACCAGGTGGGAAAGATGAAAGTCCTCTACGAAGACAATCATCTTCTCGTCGTCGAGAAGATCCCCAATGTGCCGATGCAGGAAGATTCTTCCAAAGATGAAGACATGCTGAACATGGCCAAGCAGTACGTCAAGGAGAAGTATGGCAAGCCCGGCAATGTCTATCTCGGACTTGTCCACCGTCTCGACAGACCGGTAGGCGGTGTCTGTGTCTTTGCCAGGACCTCCAAGGCCGCTTCGAGATTATCCAAACAGATACAGGACGGGGACTTCCACAAGGAATATCTCGCTGTCGTCTATGACAACGGCCTCAAGGAAAAAGGCCGTTTCACCGACAAGCTCCTCAAAGACCATAAGACCAACACCGTCCGGGTCGATCCCAAGGGAAAAAACGCCGAACTGGACTATGAAGTCCTGAAGAGGAAAGACAACCTGGCATTAGTGAAGATAAACCTTCTGACGGGACGTTCCCATCAGATCCGTGTGCAGTTCGCCTCTCGCAATCATCCGTTATGGGGCGATCAGCGCTACAATAAAGACAGTAAGGCAGGCCAGCAGCTGGCGCTCTGGTCTCACTCGCTGACACTGAAACATCCGGTAAGCGGTGAACTCATGACCTTTACATCTGATATCCACCGTTATCCGTTCGACATGCAGGAGGTAGAGAAATGAAAAGAAAACTCAAAGGAAAGGTCCTCGCCCTGGCGGCCGCTGTCCTTCTCATCATCCTCTCCGTCTTCAAGATCCCGCGTTTCATCAACGTAGGAAGACTGGAAAAATTAGGCTATTCCGAAGAGGCGATCACAGCGATCTATCAGAAGGGATTACGGGGAGAGATCTTAAAGAACAGCTATTATTCCGATTATCTGAATAAAGAAGTCGTCAAGGATTCCTTCCGGAAACAGTATCTTCATCTCTATGCCGTCTGTGACGATCTGAACGACGATTCCTTCTCCCTCTATGAGAAGCTCAAGAGCGCGAAGGGATACAGCGATGAAGAGCTCACAAAGCTCTACAGCTCTTTGAAGTATGACTGCCTGGTTCCGCTCATGGTCTTTGAAAAAGCGGACGTAGACGCCTATATTGCTGATGTGAAGGCCCATCCGGAGAACGGAAAGGATACCCTCCTTCTCGATAACGACTATCTCCATCCGTATGAAAATGTCACAGAAGTAGCGGAACCGGAAAAGATCGATACCTATGTCTCCAAGAAATCTTCTATCGGGGAATACGCACCGGTCAAGCTGGCGCAGATCCCGACGATAAATGCCACCCCGGATCTCTATCTGGAATCCAGGGGTCTGGAAGCCTTCATGGCTCTGTGTACCGGTGCCAGAGACAACGGTTCCTCCATCTATGCGGTAGCGGCCTACCGGAGCTATGACTGGCAGTCCGAGCAGCACGCGACCTATGGAGGCGGAAGCGAAGCGGATGCCAGAGTCACCAGACCGGGCTATGCGGATGCCCAGCTGGGTCTCTCCGTCTCCGTCGTCGCCAGCGAGAATGAATCCGTATCTCTCTTCAAGGAGACGAAGGCCTATCAGTGGCTCCTGGAACACGCCCATGAATACGGCTTCATCCAGCGCTTCCCGGAAGGCAAGGAATCCGTTACCGGCAGCGCTGCCGTACCGAATTACTTCCGCTATGTCGGAGAAGAACTCGCCGGAAAGATCCATGAGAGCGGGCTCACCTTCGACGAGTACTACGCCATGTATATCAAATAAGAGATGTGCTCAGCACATCTCTTTTTTAATTCATCTTCTCTCCTTCGAATACCAGGACCGTATCCTCCTCGAGGACTCTGGTATCGCCGTTCGGGATGATCTTTTCTTCATCCCGGATGATCATGATCATCAGCTGGTTTTCCGGCATGCGGATCTCCTCCAGGGTCTTATTGACCCATGGATGATCGCCCAGGATGTGGATCTCGCTGACTCTCTCGTTTTTCGCCGGGAGATAGGACGGGATGTTCAGGATGAGGTCATCCCCTTCCTCTATGACGGTATGGCCTCTGGCGGCGATGGTCCTGCCTCCCCTTTTGATCATGACGACCTGGGAGTGGAACGGGATATCTATCCTCTTGATCATCTTGCCGATCCAGGCATTGCCCGGATTGATATGGGCTCTGACGAACTGGAAGTCGACGGTGTCGCCATAGTCGTTGAAGGTCTTGTAGATGTTCGGGCTGTCATCGATCATGCCGAGCTTCTTTGACGCAACAGGAAGCAGAGCTCCCTGCAGGGCGATCGAGAAGAGAGAGACCATGAAGACGACATGGAATAAGTCAAAGCTCAGGCTGATACCGGAAGAGACCGCACTGATTGCAAAGACGATGGAAGAGGCGCCCCTTAATCCTGCCCAGGAGATCAGCAGGCACTGCTTCAGGGAACACTTCTGAGGACGCAGGAGGAGGAGTGTCATCAGAGGTCTGGCCAGGAAGGTCAGGATCACACTGACAGCCAGTGCCATCGGGATGGTCTGAGGCATCCGGGAAGGTGTGGAAAGCAGACCGATGATGAAGAAGATCAGCATCTGCAGCAAGGACGTCAGATCGCCGAAGAAGGCGATGATGACTCTCTTGGAGTTGATACGGGTATTGCCGAGGTAGAGACCTAAGAGATAGACGCTGAGATAGGCATTGCCTCCCAGTTTGTCTGTCAGGGCATAACATAACATCGTCGCCGAGATGATGATGATCGTATCCATGCCGTCGGCTGCGATGTTCTTCATGGAGAGGATATAACGGGAAATGCGCGCAAACAGGATCCCGGAGAGGAAGCCCACTGCCAGCTGTATGATGATCGTGAGAAGTATATTGGAAACACCTCCGGCCTTGATGATGCCTACAGCCGTCATCGTCAGAAGATAGGCCATCGGGTCGTTGCTACCGGATTCGACTTCCAGGATCGGGGAAGTGCCCTCTTTGAGATCGAGGTTGTGGCTCTTCAGGATCGAGAAGACACTGGCGGCATCGGTAGAAGCCAGGACAGAGGAGATCAGGAAGCTCTCCTGAAAGCTCAATCCCAGGAAGAAATGACAGGCCAGCGTGGAAAACAACGCCGTCAGAAGGACACCGATCGTAGAAAGCGAGACAGCCTTTCCTATGACCGGTCTGGCTGCCTTCCAGCTCGTGGTGAAGCCGCCCTGGAACATGATGAAGATCAGGGCGATCGAACAGATGGTCTCGGCAGAGGAATAGGAATTATACGGGATCTTGGCGATGCCGTCTGTCCCGAACAGCATGCCTACAAACATGAAAAAGACAAGGGCCGGCATGCCTATTTTATAGGAGAATTTCTCCGAGATGATACATAACAGTATGACAAGGGATACACCCAGTACGATATTCGTCGTCATGATTACTTCCTTTCAGATCTGCAAAGCAGAAGTGATGTTCTGTGTCTATCATAACGTATTTTCAGGCATAGAAAAACCGCCCGGAGGTGAACTGCCCCACTGAAAATGGACAGTGAATAAAAAGAACCTTTTATCCTCCTGTACACTGAAAGTACAGGAGGATTTTTCTATATGGGAAAAACAGGAAGAAAGAATAATAAGTATTCTCCGGAATTTAAGAAGGAGGCTGTAGAGAAGTATCTCTCGGGAGAACTGGGAGGCTGTACTGCGGCAGCACGGAGACTGGGTATCCGTTCCAAAGTACAGCTGCTCAAATGGACGAAACTGTACAGGCAGGATCCGGATCTTCTGAAACAGGACAACAGAGGAAAAGCTTCCGCAAAGGAC
>JAFOMB010000109.1 GCA_017419065.1 Erysipelotrichaceae bacterium
AATAAAAATGCTATAATAGAAAAATAGAGCGAGAGAAGAGAGTTATGGAGAACAATTACAACGTTAAAGAAGATTTAATTGCTCAGGTTGAAGAACTGTTAAAGAGCGAAGATGCACCTGGAGCCTACGCGAGAGCGAAGGTATTAAGCAGGAAATGGCGCAAGGCCAGAGAAGATGAAGAGTCATTGTATGACAAGGAACTGAGCGATAAGTTCCATGCACTGATGGATGAGCTGTCAGAGAAAGCAGGAGACATCGCCGTTTCTGTCGAGGACAGAAAGAATGACATCATCGCCAGGGCAAAGGAAGTCGCTGCGGGCAATAACTATAAAAAAGGTACAGACATGATGAAACAGCTTCTGGATGAATGGAAGCTTTCCGGACGTCTGGACAAAGAAAAGGATGACGAACTCTGGAACCAGTTCCTGGAAGCCAGAAACGAATTCTTCACCAAGAAGAAGGAATACTATACAAATCTGAAAGAAACTTTTGCCGGAAACAAGAAGCTGAAGGAAGAACTGATTGAAAAGGCAAAGGAAGTCGCCAACATCGAAAACATCAAAGAAGCTTCCAACAGAGCCAATGAACTGATGGAAGAATGGAAGAAGACAGGTACTGCCGGACGTAAGGATGACGATAATCTTTGGCAGCAGTTCCTGGCTGAAAGAAAAGCCTTCTTTGCCAGAAGAGATGAATACTACGACAATCTGAAGGAAACCTTCGCACAGAGAACGGAAGCCAAGAAGGAACTGATCAATGAAGCGAAGCTGTATCTTGCCAGAGGCGAGTTTACCGATGAAGAAGTAGATGCGATCAAGGAACTGAGAAACAAGTGGAAAGAGATCGGCAATGCCGGTAAGGACCACGAGAACGATCTTTGGAACGAGTTTAATACGATCATCAACAAATACTTCGAAAACATGAGGTATTACAAAGACTAGATAAACAGGCCTGTCAGATGACAGGCTTTATTTTTTTATAAGTAATATGAGACAATAAGAACAGGAGAAGGCCTATGAAAAAGATAATCATCAAGTTTCTGATTGCGGTACTGATATTTGGCGGTTTTTCTTATGCGGTTTTCCATAATGAAGAGTTACATGTTCATCTACATGCGTATAATCCCGGAGATGTATATGGAGAGTGCCCTTATTGCGGAACGGGTGTCATGCTGATAGTGGAAGGAATCGATTCAACCTGCACGACTGAAGGCCAGTTTATAGCAAGGTGTTCAAACTGTGGTGAAATGACGGCAGGAGAGACTCCTCCTTTAGGGCATGATTATGAAGATGAGATAATTAAGTCTCCTACCTGTACCGCTAAGGGAAGCATGAGAAGAGTATGCAGACGTTGCGGTTATAGTGTGACAGAAGATATTGCTGAATTGGGGCACAACTATAAACTAGCAGAGGATGTTGAAGCAACCTGCGAAGAAGACGGCCACAAGTCTTATGTCTGCAGGAGATGCAACCGTTCCTATACAAAAGAGATTGCCGCTTTAGGTCATGACATCGATTACGAAGAGAAGGAAGCCACCTGTACGGAAGACGGATACAGGAAAGGTACCTGCAAGCGCTGCGGCATGACCGTTGATGAGATATATCCTGCCTTAGGCCATGATCTGGAATATGAGATATTGAAACAGCCTACCTGTGAAGAGGAAGGCGAAAGAAAGCTTACCTGCAAGAGGTGTCTGGAGACATGGACGGAAAAAATCCTTCCTGCCGGACACAAGTATCCGAAGGAATGGACTCTGATAAAGGAAGCTACCTATACGGATGAGGGTCTTGAGACCAAGACGTGTTTCTACTGCGGCCATGTTCTGGAACATATCCTTGGTAGAAAAAACCCTGCTCCTATCATCATCGGTGGAACTGCCTCGACTGCAGCAGTTGCGGGCGGACTGTGGATGTTCCTGAAGAAGCGCAGGGCAGCCAAGCTGGCAAAGAAAGCCATCAAGGAACTTGGAAAGCCTTCCTTTGAAGACAGGACAATCGTCATCAGCAGCGAAGACGAGAAGTTACGTGAACTGCTTAAGAGCAAGCACTTCCTTGCCATATCTTCCTGCGGATTCGATGAACTCGAGAAGACCGTAGAAGACAACGGACCGGATCTGGTCATCATCGACATTCCTACGAAGAAAAAACTGAAAGAGCTGGATAAGAAGAGACAGGCAGTTCCAAAGCAGACAGAAGGAGAGGAAGAAAAGACCAATCCTCTGGCTGAAACAAGTTTCGCCTATCTGTGTCCGCAGAAGTTCATCAACAAGTACAGGGACGAGCTTGAAACATTAAAGAAAGACAAGAATATCGTCGATTACGGTCTGATCGATGATGATCCGAACACCAATCTGGTCAAGCTTGTACTTCCGGTTCTGAAACCGAAGCTTAAGTCGGATGCGGCGCTGGACAATATCGGAATGATTGCGGATGCTTTGGGTATTCCGTACGTATCAACGATCATCAGCACCTACGAATCAGGCAAGGACATCAAGTCCACGATCGAGGAAGGAGAACTGAATGTTTCTTCCATTGCGACCGTCATTTCCGATCTGGCATCCATCCTGGGCATGGATACTGTCGCATCCGTTGCCGGACTGGTCGATGATGTCAACTCGGTGAAAGACGCGCTTGATGAAGAAGCCGGTGCTCACGAAGTCAAGGGCGCACACAGTGCAGTCAAGGACATCGTTGAAGTCGTAGCGGATCTTGCGGATAAAGACTGATATCCCTGAAACATAAGTAAAAGAAAAGCCGCTTGCTGCGGCTTTTTAATTGACCGGAATGAATCCGCACTGTTTGATGATAAACTCTTTAAGACTGTTGAAGAAACCTTCTCCGTCAGAGGTATCGATACGTCCGCTGAACAGGGATACAGGCAGGAAGACGAGTTCTTCTCTGTCCTCTCTGGTCAGATCGGAGATCGTGAAGAGGACTTTAAGAGGGATGCGGTTCGGATCGGCGAAGGATCCTCCGTATTCCTTGACCTTGGCGATCTTGGATGTTTTGACGATATCCAGGACCTTTGATCCGATCACGACTCTGAAGCTGTAGGAAACGTCCTTGTTGT
>JAFOMB010000110.1 GCA_017419065.1 Erysipelotrichaceae bacterium
GGCACAGCGTATCAGAAGAACTGAAACAGCTCTTCTAAACAAAAAACCGCCATGCATAAGCATAACGGCTTTTTGTTTCATGGAAAAATTCTTTACTTGACACTGATAACACCGAAGGCATCTGCGGCTGCTTCATCGGATACAGCGGCTTCCCCTCCGGAGATATAGCCGTATCTGACAGTCACATTCGCTCTCAGGAAGTAACGGGATGCCTGATTGGTCTTCCCGTCTGCGACTAAGAGGATCGGCGCATACATGGCATAAGCCAGAGGACCGGCACATAAGCCATCCGGGAAGTCCTTGCCGGTAGCCAGGACTGCTATGTTGTTTCCCATCCTGAAGCTGCTGCCGATATAGCGGGAGGTGATGTAGCGGTCCTTGCCGGAGATCCTTCTCGTGACAGTACCGTAATTGCCCAGTTCATTGGCGACTTCTTCCGGTACCGCACCGGTCCCGCCGATGATGATGAACTTCGTCGCATCTTTGTTCAGGGTAGCCAGGTATTCTTTCTGTGCGCTGTTGAGACTCTTCTTGACTAACAGCATCGGGATATCCAGAGAGGAACAGGACAGTGCATCCGCGAAGCCTTCACCGGTACATACCAGGAAGGTGCCGCCTGTCACACCGGATTCTCTCAATACAGCCAGATTCGTGCCGTAGCGGGAAGAACCTGAAAGACGCTTGGTTTTGAAACCGCTGAGCCATTCATCTTTTACCGCACCGGTTCCGCCTAAGATGTAGACCGTGCCGTCCGCTTTGATATTCTGCGCGATATAGGCAGCGACCATCGTCGCATTATTCTCGTTGATCATCAGGATCGGCGCTCTGTGATAGTTCGCCAGGAAGGAGCCGCTCAGGGCATCCGGATAGTTGGTCCCGGTCGTCACAAAGACAGTGCTGAATTTGTCGATCCCGTAGATCTCCTTGATCTTCTCGGCGATCGCCAGCGATGTCTGATATCTGTTAGGTCCGGAAACACGGGTAAAGACCTGAGGAAGGCCCTTGATGGAAGGAGAATGGTCGGATTCTTCGCCGTTCTCATAGCCTCTCTTGCCGGCCTGGACTGTAAAGGTGAATCCGAATTCTTCTCCGATCACATATTTTTCACCGTACGCCGCATTCCCGTAGAATTTCTCAGTACCCCATCTCACACCGTTGCGGTAGAAGGTCACGAAGTAGAATTCCGCATTCGGGACCATATCCCATACCGCATAGAGGCCATCCCACTTGAGATTCGTGGCGACACCCGGGAATTTTCCGCTTGTCGTGTGATTCAGTTTTCCGGTACCCTTGCCTTCCGCACAATACCGGCCCTCTGCGTCTCTGGCGTAGACGATCGGATCCTGATAGACTCCTGCCGGAGCTCCCTCATCGAGCAATGTCTCATAGAGATCCAGGGCATTCTGATCAGTCTCCAGCCAGTAGAGACCCCGGATATTACCTTCCTCATCATATCTGCTGAGACGGACCGAATAGTATTCCGCACCCGGGACTGCATCCCAATAGATGCCTCCCGCACCGCCGATATGGATGTTGGTGATCTCAACCTCATCCGGTTCCGCCTTGACATCTCTGTAAGCCCCTAAACTCACGATCATCAGTAAACATAAAAGCACTTTTATCAGCCGTTTCATATTGACTCCTTTCTGTGTTCTGGTACGGTAAGCAAAAGACTTTTTCAATAATGGGATTATGTAGAAACGAAGAATAGAGATAGATGAATAATAAACAATATTATCTGCTTACCTATATCGTACCATAAATAAAACTTTATTCATCTGTGAAAAAAGGACAGCTCCTGGAGGAACTGTCCTTTGTGCTGGTTATTGATTGTTTCCGTCCGTATTCGGACCGAGGATCCTGAAGATCTTATTGTAGGTATCCACAGTCAGAGCTGCTTCACCGCCCAGGGCATAGCCCTCGATGACACCGAAAGTCGCTGTGACTTCTTCCGCCGCAGCTGTCTTTCTTGTATCGACCAGAAGTAATGGCGCACCCAGGATGCTGGCGAGAGGACCGCCGGAGAGACCGTCCGGGAAGTTCTTGCCGGTGGCGATCACCGCATTGGAGAACGGAGAGATGAAGAAATCAGCGATCTTTGCGGATGTCTCATAGCGGTCTTTCCCGCTGATGCGCTGTACACCGCCATGGTTAGCCAGCTCCGCTTCGATCTCCGCAGATACTGCCTTGCTGCCGCCGATGATATAGAAGTAGTTATGTTCTCCTTCAAGAGAGTTCAGGAATTCTCTCTGAGCATCATTCAGTGTATCTCCTACCAGCAGCATCGGAAAACTCAAAGCTGAACAGGACAGGGAATCTGCATAGTTCTTTCCGGTACAGACCAGGAAGGCACCCGTTGTGACATTGGCTTCCTTCAGGATAGCGAGGTTGGTATCGTATCTTCCCTTTCCGGAAAGACGCTTGACATTATAGCTGGAAGAGAGATCTCCGAGCCATTCTTCCGGAACAGCACCTGTTCCGCCCAGGACATAGACCGTTGATCCTTCATAGACATTCTCTTTGATATAGCTGACGAGATCCGCAGCGTTCTTTTCACCGATCATCAGCATCGGCGCGCTGTATCTGTTGGCCAGGAAGGATCCGCTCAGGGCATCCGGATAGTTCTTGCCTGTAGAGATGACAGCTGAACGGAACTTTGTCTGTCCCCGGGCCTGTACTTTTTCCAGCAGCTGATCAGCGATATTCAAAGAGGTCTCATAGCGTCCGGCACCTGAGATACGCATGAACTTCTGCGCAATGCCCTTTACTGATGGAGACATCGCCGAGTCATCGCTCATTTCATAACCGGTTACTATAAAACGGACTTTGAAGGAATAGTCATTGCCGTCTCCTGTGACATAGGCATCCATTTCCAGCCCCGGCTGTCCCCAGGACCACAGAGTATCGACAAACTCGCCGTTGCGGTAGAGATCCGCTTCATAGTTCGGCAGATATTCATAGCCAGCCGGCTTGTCCCACATGGCAATATACTTGTTGAATTCATTCTGTTCCCAGCGCGGGTTTTTCAATGCAGGCAGTTTTCCTTTTGTCACATGATGATAGATAAGAGTATTATCTGATTCCGCATCTACAGCTAATTCTCCGCCTTCTTCCTTCAGCGCCAGGACTTTCAGTGTATAGTCGCCGGCAGGCACACCCATCTCGCTGAGGAACTGATATATATCCATAGAGTTTTCATTTGAGAACGCATTGTCATCATTGTTAGGTCCGAAGGTGATGACATAAGCAGTTGCTCCCGGGTATGGATCCCAGGTAATCGTATGTTCATCCAGAAACCGGAAATTGGTGATGACGCCCTCAGCATGAACATTCTCACTCAGCGGAGAGAAAGCAAATAAAGACAGTGCTAATAATAAAGAAAGCGCGATAGACAGTAATTTCTTCATAAAACCTCCTGCACGTATGATGATAGATATAATTCAGAGTACTTATGACACTATCATATCACCATTCCCCAAATGCCGTGTGACAGAATCTTGAAAAGAGGACTCCTTAAGGATCCTCTTTCATATAGATATGAATAAGTGATAGATGAAGATAAAACTGTTGAAGTAAGCTGTCTACCTCTTCATTATCTCCTGATCTTCCGGTAAGGAGAAGATGATGCGGGCTGTAGTATCAGGTAATACCTTATCTCCTCCGCAGAGATAGCCTGATGTGATGGAGTGGGAAGAGACATAGTCTAAAGCAGCTTTTCACCAGTAAAGCAGTGGCTTCCTTGGCAGTCATCGACGTGGTAAAGGTCACCTGAGATTCATCGTAGGTAATGACGACATTATCTACTGTTCCTTCCGCTTTTACAGAAACAGAAACAGGAAGAAAACTCAGCATCATCAGAAATGATAAAAAACACATAAACAGTTTTTCATGAGCAGCCTCCGCTATAGTGATCTATTAGAGGTTTCTGTACCATCTTTCACATTTATCCTATCAAATCTGTACCAAACGAAAAGGAGGGGATTCCCTCCTTTTCATGATCGATGGAATAGATGTTTTCTACTTCTTCACTACCACTGTATCCGATGGAGCAGAGAAGATATCTCTGGCAGAGTCATCCGGGATCCTTGCTTCTCCGCCGATGATGTAGCCGTTGGTGATGGAGTAGGAAGAACAGTAGTCTTTTAAGGATGCTTCTTTACCTGGTTTGGTAAGCAGGATAGGAGACTTTAAGGCATAGCCTAAAGGTCCTGCACAGAGGCCGTCCGG
Organism: Erysipelotrichaceae bacterium; assembly: GCA_017419065.1. Taxonomy (GTDB): domain Bacteria; phylum Bacillota_I; class Bacilli_A; order Erysipelotrichales; family Erysipelotrichaceae; genus Colivicinus. The sequence goes on from JAFOMB010000110.1 coordinate 4,228, forward strand.
ATAGTCATCCGAGTAGGCGATGAGGGCTTTCTCAGGAGAAGAGAAGAACTTCTTCGCTATTTCAACAGAGGTCTGGTAACGGGAAGATCCCTTTACTCTTTCCGGTGTATGGTAGACAGCTACCTGATCTTCTAAAGACTGGGAGACAGCTCCTGTACCGCCTAAGATATAGAAGGCATTGGAAGAATGACTTGATAAGAATTCCTTCTGACTATCTGTAAGGGTATCCTTCTTCGTATTGACCAGTAACATCGGTCTGCCTGCAGCAGAGGCTGCCAGGGCATCGGCGAAGTTATCTCCCGAACAGATGAGGATATCTTCGGTGGAGACACCCGCTTCATTCAGGATAGCCAGGTTTGTATCATACCTTGTCTTACCGGAGAGTCTCTTAGGGGTGACTTTCAATCCTTCTAAGGCTGTATCGGAGACAGCGCCTGTTCCTCCTAAGACATAGACGGTTCCGCCATCCTTTAAGTTTTCATTGATATAGGCATTGATATCCTTATACTTCGTATCGGAAGTTAATAGGATAGGAGCACTCTTCTTAGCGGCTAAGTAGCCTCCGCCTAAGGCATCCGCGAAGTTCTTACCGGTAGCTAAGATAACACTGTCGAACTTCTCTACACCCAATACACTCTTTAATTCATCAGCTGCCTTGAGAGAAGTGAGATATCTGTCTTTACCGGAGAGACGGGTGAGGGAAACAGCTGTCTTCGCCTTCCAGTTTGGACGGATGTCGATGTCTTCGTTGACGGTAATCTTTGTGCCAGGTTTCAGACCGTCGTTTATGCAGGCATTTTCCTTTACACTGACGACATACCAGCTGTCAAAGACATAGCCGTCCTTGATGAAGGCACATTCCGGCA
>JAFOMB010000111.1 GCA_017419065.1 Erysipelotrichaceae bacterium
CCGAAGACATAGTCGCAAGGATAATACATTTCAAAATTATTCATAAGGCCTCCTTGTTAATTCCTGACTAAATTATAATATAAATAAAGAAGATATGGCATCGCTTTGCCCAAGATGCACTTTTGTTCAAAAAGGAGGGTCCCATGATCAATGTCCTCATTATGATCGCCGTCTCTGAAGAAGACAGAGAACGCTTCCTCTCCATCCCGGGATATGACTGCCGCTTCGTCAGAAGAAAAGACGTATCGGAAGAAGACCTCGCCTGGGCGGAGGCCATCATCGGTCAGCCGGATCCTTCCACATTGCGTTACGCTGAGAAACTGCGCTGGCTCCAGACCAATTCTGCCGGTGTCAACCACTATCTCGATCTGCCGGAAGGCATCCTCTTATCCAATGCCTACGGTTCCTATGGAGAAGGCATCGGGGAATTCCTCACAGCCCTCACACTGGCTTCCCAGAAGAACTTATACGGCTATGACGCTCAGCAGAAGGCACACCATTGGGAAGCTATTACATTCCCAAGTCCTCTTTCTGAAAAGAAGGTCCTCTCTGTCGGCATGGGCCACATCGGAAGAGAGTATCTCAAGAGGATGGCCTTCTTAGGAGCGAAATGCTATGGGGTGCGAAGAGGAAGACACGAGAAACCGGACTATGTCGAAGAAGTCTACACTACGGAAGAGCTTCCGGACATCCTCCAGGATATGGATATCGTCGCCCTCTCCCTGCCGGAGACGAAGGAGACCATCCACCTCTTCAATGAGGAGATGTTAGGGAAGATGAAAGAGGATGCGGTCCTCCTCAATATCGGAAGAGGATCCGTCATCGATACTGACGCCCTCGTAAAGTGCTGTCAGGAGGGAAAGTTCAAAGACGTCTTCCTGGATGTCCACGAGATCGAGCCTCTGCCGGAAGATCATCCGTTATGGGATCTTCCTCAGGTCCACATCACCCCGCACGTCGCCGGAAGATACGAAGATCCTGTCAATAAGGAAAGAGTCCTGAAAGTCATACTCGAAAACATGGAACGCTACCGGGATGGCAGAGATCTCATACACACCGTCGAAGCGAAGAAAGGCTATTAAAAAAGATCCCTCGGGATCTTTTATCCTCTTCTGGCTTCTCTTAAGGGTTTCTCCCAGAAGACCTTTGCGTGATTCTCTTTGGAGAGCTCATCGATGATGGAAGACAGCTCTTCCAGATAAGCTGCTTCTCTCTTCTTTGAACGCCTTCCTTTTCCGGAATAGAGGACCTTTTCAAAATAGGCATCATAGGAGACGCCGTAGTCCTCTTCGTCTCTGTGCGGGAAGAAGGTGACAGCGGCTGTATAGGTGATCTCGCCGTTCTCGGAATCGCTGATCAGAAAGACCAGTGCGCCTTTTCTCTCTACTCCCTGAAAGGCAGCTTCTGCTTCAAAATACTGTTCGTAGACATTGATGACCATAGAGTGGCCTTTCTAAAAGAAAACGGGATGTCCCGTTTCTTTATTTTCTGATGAATTTC